>CAZFOI010000214.1:0-3888 GCA_964520605.1 uncultured Bacteroidales bacterium | reverse complement strand
TCAGATAACGACTATGTTTTTTTCAGCAAGTCAGGGCATTTGATGCCACAGGAAGAAACCCTTGAGCTTAAAAGGAGAAAGGATCAGCTCACCATTGGAATACCCTGTGAAACAGTTTACCAGGAAAACCGCATTGCCCTTGCGCCCGAAGCAGTATCCCTGCTTACTCAGAACGGACATCGTGTAATTATCGAAAGCAAGGCTGGAGAGAATGCTTACTTCCCCGACCAGGAATTTGCGGAAGCAGGGGCAGAAATCGTATACAACCATGAAGAAGTTTTTAAAGCAGGGATTATTTTAAAAGTAGCCCCGCTTACAGACAAGGAACTTGAATTGGTTAAACCCCAGCAGGTCATTTTTTCCACCCTGGCATTGCCCATGCAACAAGATCATTATTTCAGGGCATTGGCCTCAAAAAAAGTAACCGCTGTTGCATTCGAATTGATTCGCGACAAAACCAATGCTTTTCCCCTTGTAAGAAGCATGAGTGAAATTGCCGGAAACACCTCCATTCTTATTGCATCGGAATACCTGTGTGACAAGAACTATGGCAAGGGACGCATGTTTGGCGGGTTTTCAGGGATAACCCCAACCGAAGTGGTCATACTGGGAGCAGGCACCGTAGGCGAGTATGCCGTAAAAGCGGCCATGGGTCTGGGTGCCATGGTCAAGGTATTCGATCAGTCGATTTACAAGCTCCGACGTCTTCAAAACAACATCAATGCGCGCATATTTACCAGCATCATTCAACCCAAGGTGCTTTTAAAGTCTTTGCGCACGGCTGATGTTGTGATAGGGGCTCTTCATTCATGCCAGGGCAGAACCCCGGTCGTGGTTACTGAAGAGATGGTGCAGCAAATGAAATATGGCAGCGTAATAGTCGATGTAAGCATAGATCAGGGGGGATGCATTGAAACCAGCAGGGTTACCAATCATCTGGATCCTGTATATAAGAAATACAATGTAACGCATTATTGTGTGCCAAACATTGCCTCAAGGGTTCCCCATACAGCGTCATATGCATTCAGCAATTTTTTTGCACCGGTCCTGGTTTCTGTTGGAGAACTTGGTGGAATCGAGGCCATTCTTAAGTCAGACCCCGGAGTCAGGCAGGGAGTTTACCTCTTTAATGGCATTCTTACCAACCAGGTAATCGGTGAGCAATTTGGAATGCCTTATCAGGATATCGACCTTATCATGGCGGCATTTAAGCGAATGTAAACTTTCCTTATCCATCCATATGAGGAAAATACTGGTTTTTGAGACAGATCATCTTAGCATACAAGCCTTTCACTCTGTGATTAAAGACGGGGTTCAGGGTCTTGAGGTAATGATACGGCAACCCGATGAATCTTCTCTGGCAAGATGCCTGGAAGAGCTTCCGGATGTAATATTTCTGGACACCTATTTAACGGGGATGCATGGATTGGAGCTTTGTGCCCAAATAAAGGAAAATCCACAGCTAAAAGGAACCCCCTTGGTTGCTTTAAGCGTTAGAAAGGGTGGAAACAAAAACGCCCTTGCAGCCCTGGGCGCAGGTGCTGATGCCTTTTTGTACAAACCCCTGCATCCGGCTGAACTCAGGGCCAGCCTGAAACTCATGCTTAGACTCAAAGCACTGGAAGGGGCCATTTCCGACACGGATAAAAGCCTGATAGATCGCTATCATACACTTGAAGCACGATTTGAAGAAATACTCAGCACCAGAAAGCAAACCGAAGAAAAGCTTCTGATTGAAAGGGATTTTGCCAATCAGGTTTTGAATGCCATGGGACAGGGGCTGACCATTACCAATTCTGATGGAATTTTTCAGTATGTCAATCCGTCATTTGCCCGCATGCTGGGATATGATTCTCAGGAGCTTATTGGGAAAAGGCCAAGGGATCTGGCAGTGGATGATGCCTTACCGGTTTTGGAGGAAGCCCGGAAAATCCGCTTCAGTGGCAAGATGAACTCTTATGAGATGAAGATGCTTCATAAGTCAGGGAAAGAAATTCCGCTTATGGTAACAGGGGTGCCTTATTACAGAGCGGGACAGATTGCAGGTGCCATTGCCGTGGCAACAGATATCAGCAGCCTAAAGGAGACAGAAGAGGAACTTAAACGGATATCTAAAGAATACGAGCAGATATTCAACTCAACTCAGGATGCCATGTTTCTGGTAAAGGTATTTGCCGATGCTACATTTAAATATGTAAGAACAAATAAATCCCACCAGGACAAAACAGGCTTCAAACACTCTCACATAGCCGGGAAGACTCCGGTTGAATTGCTTGGAGTGGAAATTGGTGCCATAGTTGAGAATAATTACAAGGAATGTCTTGATAAAAAATCCCCCATCCGATATCAGGAGTTCCTGGATTTGCCCGGGGGTAAAAGATACTGGGAAACAACCCTGAACCCGGTAATTGTAAGGGGGCGGGTAGCGTATATCGTTGGTTCATCAACAGACATTACCAGGTTTAAGCAAATGGAAGAAGCACTCGAAAGTCTCAGGAAGAACAATAACAGGGAATAAAACCGGCAAAATCATGGAACCCGAACCAAAGAAAAAAACCATTCTGATTGCGGAAGACGAACAGCATAACATGGAACTGGCCACCATGATCCTCTCCATGCTTAATGTCAGGATCATCCATGCGCAAAATGGACAGGAAGCCGTTGACCTGTTTGCAAATAACCCTGACACAAGCATCATTCTGATGGATCTGAAAATGCAATGCCTCAAATATCTGGTGGAAACGCTTTCCAATGAAACAGCTGACACGCTGACTCAGAGGATCGTCCGTCTGCTCAGAGAAATCATGCCGGTCAAAGAGCGGGTTATCGGCATCGGTGTCAGTATCATAGGCCAATATGATGCCAAGAGCGGTTATGTCCTTTGTCCGGTCGATTTTTTCGGTATCAAGGATTATGGCATCAAACACATCCTGGCTGACACCTTCAACCTGCCGGTCTTTGCCGACAACGACATGAACTGTGCTGCCATCCTGGAAAAACTGTATGGCCATGGGAAAAATCTCAATGATTTTATCTATGTTGGCTGGACGGACGGTGTCGGTGCCGGCATCATATCCAACGGGACGCTGTTCAGTGCAGGCAGCGGTTTTGTCGGAGAGATCGGCCATATGTCGGTGAACTATAATGGTGAGCCTTGCAGCTGTGGCAATTTTGGCTGCCTGGAACTTTATGCCAGCGTCAATGTTGTATTGCGGCACATAAAAGAAAAGACCGGCCGGGAAATGGATTTTCTGACCATGATTGGCAACCATGACGATCCAGTCGTTGATTTTGAGCTGAAGCAGGTATGCCGCTATTACGCGATCGCACTCATCAGTGTTGTCAATCTGCTCGATCCGCAAATGATCATATTTGGACATAAGGCGGTTCATCTGCCGGAGAAGTATCTGCGCTATATCCAGGAAGAGATAAACAACCGGTTCATCAGCAGGGCATACAAGTCGGTACCGGTAATGACATCCGCTTTTTCTGACTTAACCCCGGTATATGGCAGTGCCTGCTGCATTGCCAACCAGCTCTTCGAAGGGAAGTACTTGTAGATACTAGATTGATCAAAATACACAGAGAGGAAGAAAAAAATGGACAGATTGGCAAGCCTTAAAAACAAGCTGGAAAAGCGGGAAAAAGTTTATGGGTTTCTCACAGCGTTGAGAGACGCCAGTGTTTTACCTGGATTCAGGAAGGAGGGCATTGACTTTATTCTCTATGATCTGGAGCACGGACCCTCCAATGGTGAGATGATCAGTCCGTTGCTGCAGGTTTGCCGCACACTTGACATCCCGACCATCATCCGGGTGCAGGATGCGGTCTATCACCTGATCGCCAAGCTGATCGACATGGGCGCTGACGGGATCATGCTGCCACGCA
>CAZFOI010000213.1:0-3902 GCA_964520605.1 uncultured Bacteroidales bacterium | reverse complement strand
CTTTGTTCAGTAAAGGTGTTGTAAATCAGTCGGTGTATGTGCTCCCCGTCTATGCCCTTTTCCATCAGCCTTGCCACAATTCGGTAGGTTTCCGGGTTGTTGCAGGAATAGCTCAGGGATCCGGTATCGGTGATGATGCCTGCATACAGGCACTCGGCGGCCTGTTTGTTCAGGTGGGAATCCCATCCGGAGTTGATCACAAAGCGGTATACCAGCTCCGCCGTGCTGCTGGCCGTAATGTCTGAATACATGCCATCGAATACGGGCTCGGGTTGCGGATGGTGGTCTATAAGCATTTTGTATCCCTTGCTTGCAATCAATACCTCCTGAAGCAGATCGGCACGGGAAAACCCGTTGAAATCAAGGCAAAAGATAAGGCTGGCGGTTTCAATGGCCTCTTTGGCCCGGTGAAAATGCCGCTTGGCATTGATCATGCCCTCGTGCCCGGGCAGCCACTGCAGGAAGCCGGGGCTGTCATTGGGTGTGATTACCTGCACATTGGCAAATCCGGCCTGGATGAGCACATGGAAAAGTCCCAGGCTGGAGCCCAGGGCATCGCCGTCGGGATTGGTATGGGTAACAATGGCTATCCCCCGGCTTTTATCCGCATGCAAGTATTCGGGAAGGTCTGTAAATCTGGTATTCAAAACGGGGCTTTGATTTGCAATTTGCAAAGTTAAAAAAAATAAGACAGATTGCCTCTGCCGCTATTTTTATCTACCTTTATCCCCTCTAATTGCCCCATTGTATTATTCCAGTTACCGTTTATGGCAGGAAACATCACCCTGACACTGATTAAACCCTATGCCGTGGAGCATGGGTACGTTGGCCCCATACTTGCCCGTATCAATGAAGCCGGATTCAGGATAGTGGCCATGAAATACCTGCATATGAGCAAGGAAATGGCTGAATCCTTTTATGAGATGCATCGCGGCAAGGCCTTTTACGAAAGATTGTGCCGCTTTATGTGCTCAGGCCCCATAGTAGCAGCCATATTGGAAAAACACAATGCCGTAGAGGATTACCGGCGGATGATCGGGGCCACCAATCCCCGCTGCGCCGAGGAAGGCACCCTGCGCAAGCTGTTTGGCGCCAGCATAGAAGCCAATGCCGTTCACGGCTCTGATTCAGACGAAAACGCCCAAAGAGAAGCCAATTTCTTTTTCTCCGCCCTGGAACGTTATTAAGCCCCTGAGGCCGGATGGTGGGCAGAGAAGCTCCCGTCTGTATAAAATACCATTACCCGGCTGATTTCCCGCCCACTCAGCGCCTTTGCCGTTGCCGGGGTATGTGTCTCTATGGTTGATGCTGCAACCGACTGTGTGGCTGCGGCTTCGTTTGGTCCCGTTGCAGTTCCTGCATTTGAACCTGTTGCTGCCTCATCTGATCCCGTGAGCGGTTGCCCATGCGCCCGACTGGCGGCTTCCATGTCTGATCCCCCGGATTCGTCCCTGCTACCGATATGTGTCTCCGGTTGTGGCTGCTGATCCGTTTCCCGGGCATTCTCAGGCTGTTTGGTCTCTTTTGGCGATGGCATCAGCAAAATATCATCCTCATCAGGGAAAAGGGAGCCCGAGGCGGCATGCAGCATGTATCCCTTGCCCAGTATCAGCCATTCCATGCGGATATCGGGATAAGCGTCCAAAACCTTTAACACAAACTCCAGGCTGGGATTGTTCCTTCCCGAGAGTATATGGGATATGGTGGAGCGGGGCACTCCAATGGCATCGGCAAAACCCGAAGCCGACAATTTCTTGTGCTGGATAATTTTCTGTATGCGTTCTACCATGATTACCGGGTGTGTGGGATTGTGTAAAGATAGTTATAAAAGTGAACAGAAAGAAGAACAAGATGGTTTGATTGATGGTTTACAATGTTGAATACCGTGATTTTTTTAAAGTTATTGATTATATGATAAACGTAAATAGCATGATAATAGGTTATTTGATATTAGATGTTAGAAAGTAAGAAATATAGCGAAAAATGCAGCTAAAATGAAAGCTTGGGTTTAAAGTATAATTTATATATATCTGGTTATTAACGACATAAGACACGTTTTCAGCTGTTTTGGCCTTTATTGTTTACATATACATTACTAAACAGCTAATTGTTTACGTTTGCAATTGTAAACAATATTGCAAACATACTGAATACTAACATTGTATACATTATTATTCACATTTGTGTATTTGCTTTGATGTTACATTTATAAACACAACCCTACCCTATCACATATCTAAACTTCAACAAAATAACCAATACTTCTTCCCTTCTTCAAACAAAGTACCAAGCATAACCTAACCACGAACTACCCACCCACCACGTACTACGTACCACGAACTACGAACTACGAACCACGAACTACGAACCACGAACCAACGTACTACGTACTACGAACCACGAACCACCCACCCACCACGTACTACGTACCACGAACCACGAACTACGTACCAACCCCAAAATCCAGCCCATATTTCCCACCCATCCTTACCCAAATACCATATATGGCCCGGATAAAGGGGAAACAAAGCCTGAAAAAACGCTATAACAAACTGATATTAAAAGGATTTTACGGCTTTTACCGTTATTGCGCCCTGTGGATACTCCAGGCGAAGAAAATAGGTTCCGGCTTTTTTACCAGAAAAAAGGTGGTGAACGTCCAATTGGTTGTATCCACTCACAACGGCCTGGGGGCCCGAGCCCGACAGGGCAAGTCCGTTGATGTCATATAGGCTGATGTGCACAATCTGGTCCTGATCTGAAAAAAAGCCAAGGCTGGCCGTCAGGGTAACCGGGTTGGGAAACAAGACCAGGGATTCGGGACCCGGAACACCGGAAATGATGCCTGAGCTCTTTTCAAAATCAGGGATCCCATAGCCCATGAGGAAATCGGGGCGATGGTAGTTGGCTGCTCCCATAATAATGGCCTTGCGCAGTTCGTCTGCCCTAAGGTGGGGATGCTTCTCCCATAGGGATGCAGCCAGGCCTGAGATCAGGGGTGCGGCAAAGGATGTCCCTGAGCCTGTAATCAGGATATCGTCTTTAAACACCAGGCTTACCTCCCTGCCCTGGGCCATCAGTTCGGGCTTTACCCTACCGTCTGCCGAGGGGCCCGTAGAGCTGAAGCCTGTTCTGTTGCCTTGAAAATCAACGGCTCCCACACTAATAATGCCGTGGGCATCTGCCGGAGCGCCCAGGGTGCGCCAGGCCTCTAGTCCGTAGTTCCCTGCGCTGCTTACCACCAGCATACCGCGTTCGGCTGCCATGCCTGCAGCCCTTGATATCACTGCGGTTTTGCCATCGAGCATATCCGGTGTATAGTCCTGAAAAGAAGCATCAAAGCGGCTGTAGCCCAGAGAAGACTGGATGATGTCTGCCCCAAGACTGTCAGCAAACTCAGCGGCCACCAGCCAGTTGTACTCCTCAATACGGAATTCGGTATCAGTATCTTCGGTTCTGAGCAGCCAGTAGCCTGCACCGGTGGCCACACCCCTGTATACACCGGGCAGATGGGCTGCCATAATGCTCAGCACCTGGGTACCGTGAGTGTGCTCCCTGAACACATCACCCCCGGGATTCACAAAGTCTCTGCTGCCCAGCAAGCGGCCACTGCTTCTGAGCTCATGGAAGGCCTGCATGCGGTCTGCATAAAGGAATCCGGCATCAAGCACGGCAATGATTATGCCTTTGCCATTGTACCCCTGGTCTTTCAGTCCCAGGGCATTTAACTGACTGATCTGGGCATCGTTCTGATAGGATGATGCATGAAAACCTTCCAAAAGCATTTTATCCGGCACCACCCACCCTCCGGTATACTTAGCCCGGGCGGGCTTTACCAATTCCCAGGCAGATAGAAACCCAAAGCTTTGCCAGTCTGCCGCATCGGGCCCAACGGCAATCAG
>CAZFOI010000212.1:0-3904 GCA_964520605.1 uncultured Bacteroidales bacterium | reverse complement strand
GGGAGCCAATACCATCAGGGCAAGCAATTCAAAGCGACGCAGGAGCAGCAAAATGCCAATAAGAATCTGAAACATCACGGCATACATAATCATATAGCCCATATAATCATAGACTCTTCTTGCATTTTCCGGCATCTCGGGCAATCCCAGGAAATCAAAAAAGGCATTTGCACCAAATACAATCAATATAATACCCAGAAAAACCCTGGCCATACCCCGGTACTTTTCCATATTGTCATGAGTTTGTTGTGATTCAATTACTAAATGTAATAAAAAAAAACATTCCGGAATTCCCAGGCTTTAAAAAACATACAATCGTGCAGCACAGTGTCTCCCAATTAAGAAAGAGTTCCCGATTACAACATCAACATATTATAAAAAATATTAAATATCTAAATATTCTGAACATTTCGCATTCTCTTATTGTATATGATGTAGCAGGCTTTGACAGAAAATAATCCCAAATTTTATTAAAGAATAAATTCTTCCAAAAACCTTTGCCATATGATTTTTTTTATTTATATTTGTTCTAAATAAAAATAAGCAAACAAGATAAGCTATATAACTGATAACATGATCTTTAAATTTTCTATAAACCCAACAATGAAAACACTATTAACCGCAATTTTGATTTCCGGAGGCATTACTGCTTATGCATCCGATACCTCAGCCAACAAAAAACTGAGATTTGAAACCATATTGGGGAAGACACTTGAGATGCCTGTTTATGAAGAAGCATTGATTCCGGAGAAAATTCCGGCTGTGGCCGATGGTTCAGTTGTGCGCGGGTTCAGCAAAAAAGAAATCGCTGATATTCTCAGCCGCATCCGCAAGCCGGAAGCCGAAGAACCCCTTCCCTTGTTTTTGAACTGATTCTGAAACCTCCCTTTTTCCGGGGCAAGATTCGACCAGGGGTTGATTCTTGCCCCTTTTTTTTTATCTTCATGCATTGAATCATTCAAATCCAAAAGACATGGCAGATTCTGACAAAACCCCGACCAGACTCAAATCATTTGTTGCACGAATTGAGCGATACATAATCAAAACCCTGATTGCCATGATGTCGCTGCTGCTGATTCTGGCAACCATAGAACTGGGTTATACAGTCTTCAGGGCCATAATTGACAATGGGAGCGATTCTCTTTTGATAGATCTGGACAATCTGATGAATGTCTTTGGGGTATTCCTGCTGGTATTGATTGGCATAGAACTATTGGATACCATTAAGGTATATTTCAGGCAGCATGTTATTCATGTTGAAGTTGTTATGCTGGTAGCCATAATTGCCATTGCAAGAAAAATCATTGTGCTGGATTTTGACAAATACTCCGGATTGGAAATTATGGGAATAGCCGCAATATTGCTAGCTCTTGCCGGTGGCTACTTCCTGATTAAACGAACAGGGGGATGCAAATTCTGGCCGGATGAGGAGGATAAGCCGGATGTAATTATAAAAAAGCGATAAAATTAAACGGTTTTGGCTGATTTTTCTTACTTTCGCATGCGTATTGCTGCAGCCTCGGTCGGCAGTCGGCTAATCCAAAAGATTTATGGCCAGCCCTTCAGAATCAACAAAGTACATTTTCGTTACAGGGGGTGTGACTTCCTCTCTTGGTAAGGGAATCATATCAGCCTCTCTGGCCAAATTGCTTCAGGCAAGAGGCTATAGTGTAACCATTCAGAAACTGGATCCCTACATCAACATAGATCCGGGAACCCTGAATCCCTATGAACATGGGGAATGTTACGTGACAGAGGACGGAGCAGAGACCGACCTTGACCTTGGCCATTATGAGCGTTTTCTGAATGTGCCTACCTCGCAGGCAAACAATGTTACCACAGGCCGTATCTACCAATCAGTAATTACCAAAGAACGTCGGGGAGACTACCTGGGTGAAACTGTGCAGGTTATCCCTCACATTACAGACGAGATCAAGCATTGCATAAAACTGCTCGGCGAAGGCAATCGTTTCGATTATGTAATCACTGAAATTGGCGGGACGGTTGGGGACATTGAATCTTTGCCATATATTGAGGCCATCCGCCAGCTTAAATGGGAGATGGGAAGCCGATGCCTGGTGATTCATCTGACCCTGGTTCCCTATCTTGCTGCTGCCAGAGAGTTAAAAACCAAACCCACTCAGCATTCTGTTAAAACCATGCTGGAATACGGGGTTCAGCCCGATGTTCTGGTCTGCCGAACTGAAAAACCGCTTAACGATGGCATCAGAAGCAAGATTGCCTTATTTTGCAATGTGGACGTCAGTTCTGTGATCGAATCAATAGACACCAGCAGCATTTACAAGGTGCCTGTACTGATGCGTGACGAAAAACTTGATTTGGTTGTTTTACGCAAAACCAAAATGCCTGCCAATTGCAAAGCGGATCTGGGAAGTTGGGAGGAGTTCATCAAAAGGCTGGAAAATCCTGATAAAACTGTTGACATAGGGCTTGTTGGAAAGTATGTGGAACTGGTTGATGCGTATAAATCCATCATTGAGTCTGCCATTCATGCAGGAACAGCCAACCATTGCAAGGTAAATCTCAGGTTGATTCACTCTGAACATATTAACAAAAAGAATCTCACTGCCCAGCTAAATGATCTCAGTGGCATTCTTGTTGCACCCGGATTTGGAGACCGTGGAATAGACGGAAAAATCCTGGCCATTCAATACGCACGAATCAATAAAATTCCCTTCCTGGGTATATGTCTTGGCATGCAATGTGCCGTGGTTGAATTTGCACGAAATGTGCTAAATCTCAGTTCAGCACACTCCACAGAAATGAATCCTGAAACCCCGGATCCGGTGATCGATATTATGCAGGAGCAGAAAAAAATCAGCATAAAGGGAGGCACCATGCGTCTTGGGGCTTATCCTTGTGTGATTAAAGAAGATACCCTGACACATGGCATTTACAGGCAGGAGACCATCAGCGAACGCCACCGTCACCGTTACGAATTCAACAACAAATACCTGGATGTGTTCTCTCAGAACGGAATGAAAGCTACCGGATTCAATCCGGGCACCGAGCTGGTTGAAATAATTGAATTACAAAATCATCCATGGTTCATTGGAGTACAATTCCATCCCGAATATAAAAGCACTGTGGCAAACCCTCACCCGTTGTTTGTAGATTTTGTAAGGGCTTCCATTGAATATGCAGAAAAAAAACAGAATACATAATGACCAAGCAAAACATACTCGGACTGATACTAATCGCTGTTATCCTTATTGGATACAGCATCATGACGGCCCCAAGCGAGGAGGAGCGACTGGAGGCCATGCGTCAGCGCGACAGCATTGCCATTCTTCAGCAGGAAGCCCAGGCCAGGCAGGCAGAGATGGCAAGCTTGCAGGAGGCAACTGCCCAGGATGATAGCCTTTCAGCTGAAATACTGAACCTTGACCCATCATCCAGAGATTCCCTCATGCAGCACAATATGAGAGACCGTATGGGATATTTCTCTAATGCTGCCATTGGAGATGAAGGACACTATGTTATTGAAAACGACCTTCTGCGATTGGAAATCAGCAGAAAAGGAGGCAACGTTCATACAGTAATGCTGCATGATTTTTACACTTTTGAAAAAGAACCTCTTTTTTTGAAGACCGGAGAGGACAATGTTTTTTCGCTTAATTTCTTTTCCGGGAACAGGCAAATCAATTCATCCCAGTTGTTTTTCAATGGTTTTACTCCAGACCAAAGATTCAGTGGAGAGGATCAAATCCGGGTCTCGGGAAATGACTCCCTTGCTTTCTCTCTCAGGGCTTATACAGATTTGCATACACCTGAAAACCCGAGTTATCTGGAGTTCTTATATACCCTCTCAGGCAACAGTTATATGGTTGGATTCGACATCAATTTTGTCGGGACCAGAGACATTATTCCTGCAAATACCACA
>CAZFOI010000211.1:0-3907 GCA_964520605.1 uncultured Bacteroidales bacterium | reverse complement strand
ACCTACACAATTATTGTTGAAAAGATCATCAAGACCCACCTTGATATTGACGCCCTGTCTACTACAGAAACCAATTTCAAGAGCAAGATTATTGAGTGGGCCCAAAAAGAAAAGTACCCCATTGAATTTGTCGTAGCAGACGAAACCGAAACAGCCAGAAAAAACAAAAGGTATTCCGTACATTTGTATATTCAGGGAGAGGTGGCCGGTCAGGGAGAAGACTTTTCCATAAAAAAGGCTGAGCAAAACGCCGCCAGACAGGCCTGGGAGAAGTTATTGTCCGACCAGAATCACCCCTAAAGACCCGGTATGGCAAAAAAAATCACCTTAGCGTATGGGTACAAGCCCGATTTTAATTCTGTGGGTATATATACCACCCAAAAGGACTATAGAATCTGCTGGCTTCTAAACCAAAACCTGGGGCTGAGTTTTATAAGGGTGCCGGATTTTTTTCATTCCTCCTCAACTGATACTCCTGGCGGGCTGTTTCAGGACACTCCCGGGCAAACGGACGCAAATCAGGAGGGGCACGCCGTTTTTATGCATTTCGACACCAATAACAAAGCCTGCCTATCCCTGGTTGCAAACAAAGGGCCAAATGGGAAGCTTTTCCCTGAGCACAGCAACCTTGACTATCTGCTGGTGATTAAAAAACCGGGCCTGGTATATTCCGTTGATTCACTTATACAATTGATAAAAAAAATTCCGCAGGTAACTATGGCCTTCCCTGCAGATGGTCCATTGTCAAAAAAAATCAACGACTTTTATTTCGATTTCGAGCTTTTTCTCACTGACCAGGGAATTCACTGATCCATGCCTTTTTCATGCTTTTTTGCCTCTTCCCAAAAAGCATCCATTTCTGACAGACTCATTTTTTTCAGATCCCTGCCTGCCTCACGGGCGCCGTTTTCCAAATGGCCAAACCTGTGTATAAATTTCTTGTTGGTACGCTCCAGGGCATTTTCAGGATTAACACCAATAAACCGGGCATAATTAATCAAAGCAAACATCAGATCGCCAAACTCCTCTTCTATCCTTTCCGGGCTTCCGCCTGAAGCAATTTCATGCTGCATTTCCCTCATCTCTTCGTTCACCTTTTCCCACACCTGACCGGGATGTTCCCAGTCGAAGCCAACACCCCTTGCTTTCTCCTGAATTCTGTATGCTTTAACTACAGCCGGAAGCGATCTGGGGACACCAGAGAGGACCTGCTTTTTTCCTTCGCGCAGTTTAATTTTCTCCCAGTTTTCCTTCACCTGTTCATCATCTTTAACCTTAACCTCACCGTAAATATGCGGGTGACGGGCAATCAGTTTTTCGTTGATTCCGTCCAAAACAGTAGCAATATCAAAATGGCCGGTTTCACTGCCAAGCTTTGCATAAAAAACAATGTGAAGCATCAGATCCCCCAGCTCTCCACGAATGCCGTCCATATCCCTGTCCAGTATGGCATCGGCCAATTCATAGGTTTCCTCTATGGTAAGGTGTCTCAGGCTTTCATACGTCTGTTTGCTGTCCCAGGGACATTTCACACGAAGTTCGTCCATGATGCCAAGCAGTTTTTCAAACGCTGCCAGTCTTTTGTCCATAATGTGTAATTTTACCTCAAAGGTAGCAACAAAAGCCCGTGTAACGATTGTGCAGCCTGTTCATTTTTGATACAACATGTGCCCGCCTGCGTACACTTTCATGAATCTATCTTGCTAATACACTTCTTAACTTCCTGTTTTCATGATGTTTATTAAGTGTGGCATGCATTTCGATAATATGAGGATACGATAACGCCCAAAATACCATTATGGACAGAATCTTAGAAAAGAAAAAATGGCCCCCCAGGAAAATCGCCACCATTGCCGGAGCCGGATTGTTTGGAGTATTCATCATATACCTGATCTTTTTCCGGGACAACAGCAGCAGGCTTTATGTAGATAAGGACAAAATGACCATAGCAGCTGTTCAGCAGGGACAGTTTCAGGAGTTCATTCCGGTTGACGGGGTTGTTCAGCCTCTGGTTACCATTTATATTGATGCCGTTTTTGGTGGCCGCGTGGAAGAAATCTTTGTAAGGGACGGGGCCATTGTGGAAGAGGGAGATAAAATCCTCCGGCTTTCCAACCTTAGCATGGAAATGACATACATCAACCAGGAAAACCAGGCTCTTGAAGTTCTGAACAACTATCAGAATACCCATTTGATGCTGGAACAAAACAAATTCAACCTCGAAAGACAATTAACGGAGATTGATTACCAGCTCGAAGTGGCACAGAAAAATCATGAGCGCAAAAAAACTTTTTACAGCCAGGGACTGATATCCGACGAGGAATATGAAACGGCTGAGAGAGATTACCGGTTTGCGCTCAGGCGCCACGACATTGCCATACGCACCATCCGCCATGACTCATTGTATACCATCACCCAGCTTGCCAGCATAAAGACAGCCATTGATAATATGCGGGAAAACATTCGAATGCTGAACCGCAACCTCGACAATCTTACCATCAGGGCCCCCATATCAGGGCAGTTGTCATCTTTCACGGCTGAAAGGGGAGAGACCAAGAATGCGGGAGAAAACCTGGGACAGATTGACGTAATTGACGGGTTCAAACTGCGCGCCCGCATAGACGAGCGATACATTAACAGAACCTTTATTGGTCAGACCGCTGAATTCGAATATTCAGGACAGTCTTATAAGCTGGAAGTCAGTAAAATTTACAGCAATATTACGGGCGGAGCCTTTGAAGTAGATCTTCAGTTTGCGGGAGCCGAGCCATCGGGAATCCGCAGGGGGCAGACCATTCAGCTCAGGTTGCAGTTCAGCGGACTGGCTGATGCCCTGATTATCCCAAGAGGGGGTTTCTACCAGGAAACCGGAGGCAATTGGATATATGTACTGGACTCCTCCGGAACCTCTGCCGTAAAGCGCCGCATTCGCATCGGAAGACAAAACATCCACCATTATGAAGTACTCGAAGGGCTTGAACCCGGAGAACAGGTCATCGTATCGTCCTATGATGCCTTTGGTGGGAAAGACAGGCTTATATTCAGATAGTAACTAAGAAATCAATCAATACAAAACCTTTAAATACACCCAACCATGATTCGCACAGAAGAATTAACCAAGGTATTCCGCACCGAAGAAGTTGAAACCACTGCTTTAAATAAAGTCAGTTTCGAAATCAAACAAGGAGAATTTGTTGCCATAATGGGCCCCTCAGGATGTGGCAAGTCTACATTGCTGAACATACTGGGGCTCTTGGACAATCCAAGCAATGGGTCCTATTTTTTCCTTGATCACGAAGTTTCCGGATATTCAGAAAAGCAAAGGGCCAACCTTCGCAAAAAAAACATTGGTTTCGTTTTCCAGAATTTCAATCTGATTGATGAGTTAAGTGTTTTTGAGAACATCGAACTGCCATTGATTTATCTGGGTTATAGCTCCTCGGAAAGAAAAAAAAGGGTAGAGGAAGTGCTTGAACAAATGCAGATCATGCACAGAAAAAACCACTTTCCACTTCAACTTTCGGGTGGTCAGCAACAAAGGGTGGCCGTTTGCCGTGCCGTAGTTGCCAAACCTCACATTATCCTGGCTGATGAACCTACCGGTAATCTTGACTCTACCCATGGGGACGAAGTGATGAACCTGTTGGAAACCCTTAACAAGAATGGAACCACCATCATTATGGTTACCCACTCTCAAAGGGACGCCTCTTATGCGCAGAGAATCATACGTCTTTTCGACGGACAGATTGTAACCGAAGACAAGACAACAGAGTTTGTGTTAAGTGCCACCGAAGCATAAAGTGCAAGCAGCATGTCCATGATTAAGACCTATTTGATCTCTGCCTGGCGCAACATGATGCGCAGCAAGGTCTACACCATAATTAACATATTCTGCCTTACGGTAGGG
>CAZFOI010000210.1:0-3917 GCA_964520605.1 uncultured Bacteroidales bacterium | reverse complement strand
TGTTTGAGGCCATGCATGAATTGACCAAGGAAACGGGTTATTATAAACTTGAGGGCGGCATTATGACTCCCCTGATCTGGGGGCAGTACTTTTACTCTGACCTTAAAAAGGCCCGTGATGCCGACCGGATTATGTGGCGCCGAAGCACCTATCAGGAGTACCCTGACATTTGGGTGGGCAGATCAGACTTTTCTGCTGCTCAGAAGGTAAGCAATGCCAATCCCCAGCAGGATGAATATTATTGGGGTAGCGTGATGCTGGTTGAGTGGAAGGATTTTGACAACCAAAGCTTGCAGGGTTTGCTTTATCTCCCGGAGGATTTTGATGAAACCAAACAGTATCCGATGTTGATTTATTTTTATGAAATATCTTCTGCCGGACTTTACAGGCATTTTATTCCTTCGCCCAGCCGTTCTACCATAAACAGGTCCTACTGTACAAGCAATGGCTATATTGTCTTTGTTCCGGATATCACTTACAAAACCGGTTTCCCGGGAGAGAGTGCCTATAATGCCATTGTTAGTGGTACCAAAGCCATGGTGGAAAGGTATCCGTTTATAGACCGTCACAATATGGGTTTGCAGGGGCAGAGCTGGGGTGGTTACCAGATTGCCTATCTGATTACCCGTACCAATATGTTCAAGGCAGCCATGGCCGGTGCTCCGGTAAGCAACATGGTTAGTGCCTACGGTGGCATTCGTTGGGAAAGCGGCCGCAGCCGTCAGTTCCAGTACGAATTTACCCAGAGCCGCATAGGGGGAACTCTTTGGGAGAAACCTTTCAGATATATTGAAAACTCTCCGGTGTTCTTTGCAGACAAAATTGAGACTCCGCTTTTGATGATGCACAACGATGCCGATGGCGCCGTTCCATGGTATCAGGGGATTGAAATGTATATGGCCATGCGGCGCTTGTCTAAACCGGTATGGATGCTGGTATATAATGACGAAGCCCATAACCTTACCAGATGGCCAAACAGAATGGACCTCTCCATAAGGATGTATCAGTTTTTTGATCACTTTTTGAAAGGGGAGCCTGCTCCGGTATGGTTAAAGCATGGTTTGCCAGCCTCAGAAAAAGGCAAAACCCATGCCTACGAGTTGACAGAATAATCAGAAAATACCCTTATCTTACAGGCGCACCGGGTCAGATCCGGTGCGCCTGTTTTTCAAAGTTTAAACACCATTTCAGACACATGGACCAAAAAAGAAAACGCATTGTAGTGCTTAGCGGAGCTGGTATCAGTGCCGAAAGTGGCATCAGTACCTTTCGCGACAGTGGAGGCCTGTGGGAGCAGTACGACATCATGGAAGTAGCCACCTATAATGCATGGTTAAACAACATGGAGCTCGTGCTTGAGTTCTACAATCAAAGAAGGAAACAGCTATTGGATGTTCAGCCCAATGCGGCCCATTACGCACTTAAAGAACTGGAAGCGCATTTCGAGGTACGCATCATTACCCAGAATGTAGACGATCTTCATGAAAGGGCAGGGTCGGGGTATGTGTTGCACCTTCATGGAGAATTGAGGAAGTCGAGAAGCACCCTGGATGAAAACCTGATTTACGACATTCAGGGTTGGCAGTTAAACCCAGGCGATCTGTGCGAGAAAGGGGCCCAGCTAAGACCCCATATTGTTTGGTTCGGAGAACCGGTTCCCATGATGCCCAAGGCAGCCAGACTGGCTGAATCAGCAGATATTTTCATTATTGTGGGAACTTCTTTGAACGTTTATCCGGCAGCCGGACTGGTTGATTATGTCCGTCCGGGGGCAGCTGTTTATGTGGTTGACCCCGGAGAAATGGATGTTGGCCATATCAGGGGAGTACATTTCATGCAGGAAAAGGCCGGAGAAGCATTACCAAAATTGGTTAAACACTTGATTGCCAATTAAAGTATGCCCGAAGCCATGATCCGAAAACTCAAAACAGAAGAAATGCAAAGACTTTCGGCCGGTGCCTTCAAATTGGCCGACAAGATTCCCATAGTGCTGGTTTTGGACAACATCCGCAGCATGATGAATACGGGATCTGTATTCCGGACTTCTGATGCCTTCAGGGTGGAAAAAATTGTCTTATGCGGCATTACGGCACAGCCTCCACACAGGGAAATAAGCAGGACTGCACTTGGAGCAACCGAATCGGTAAGCTGGGATTACGCTGAGGATACTGCAGATGCCATCTTCATGCTCATAAATCAGGGATATAGTGTATGGGCATTGGAGCAGGCCGAAGGCAGCATCAATTTACAGGATTTCAGGCCTGATGTACATACAAAGTATGCCTTTGTGTTTGGCAATGAGGTAAATGGAGTGGATCAAAAAGCCTTGTCTCTATGTCAGGGATGTATTGAAATACCTCAGTTTGGCACCAAGCATTCCATGAATGTGGCCGTGACGGCTGGCATTTTGTTGTGGGACGTAAGTTGCAAAATGGGAGCCTTTACTCAAATAGAAACGAAATCATGATGGCTTTGGATTTCAATGCATCTATGGGATCATAAAACCTGTCTGTTCCGGGCAGTGCGCCGGATGGTCTGGATGCCAGATTTCTCATGCCAAAGGATGCCTTAATTTCCGTTGAAAACTTGAAGTAATAGAAATAGTAATCAAAGCCAACGCCAAGTTCGTAATGCAAATCATGGGGTCTTGAAGTCAGCAAATGCTGTTCTGCCCTGTCTTCACCTATGCCTTTGCGAAGGTCATAGGAGTATTTTGCGCCTCCGATTACATAAGCCCTGGAATTGATGATTCTTGCCGACTTAAATTTCAGATGAAGGGGGAATTCAAGCATGGTGGGTTCAAATTGAATCTCTTCCCACTCATTTTGACTTTCGTTATGATAATATACGAGTGCCCGTTCACCGAAAGAAAGGGTTGGGATAAACCTTAGATCGAAATACCTGGCCAGCTTAAGGTTGGAGACTATACCAATATGAAAGCCGGGGCTTTGTGATGCTATGGTTAATTCGGGGTGATCCTCAGGTTTGAATGCAAACCCGATCTGGTTAATGCCCAGGGAAAACCCAGGGTGAAATCTTCTGTTGTCATGGTCCTGGCGATTCAAAAACCGGCGTTGTGCCTGGGAAACCCCGGGTAGCAGAAGTATCAGAATCAGGGGAATTATGGCGAGTTTACGGCAGGAAAAAGTAGTATTCATAGATACAGAATAATCAGTGTTAGGGAAAACGCAAAGCGTCCATTATTTATTGTCAGGGTGCCAATCTTACAATCTCCCAGTGGTCTTCCTTCCGGGTATAAAGTATCCGGTCGTGCATCCGGCTCGGACGGCCCTGCCAGAACTCCAAGCGTGTGGGGATGATGCGGTAGCCACCCCAGAAATCAGGACGGGAGGGAACCACACCCTGATAATTTTCCATGGTTTTTCTGAAGCGTTCCTCGAGTTCTTCTCTCCCGGTTACCTGCTTGCTCTGTGGTGAAGCAATGGCCCCGATCTGACTTTCCCGGGGGCGAATGGAAAAGTAAGCATCGGATTCGTCAGGGCTGATTTTTTCAATTCGCCCCTGTATTCTAACCTGACGTTGCAGTTCAAGCCAGAGAAAAACCAGACCGGCAAAGGGGTGATTGTCTATTTCCCTGGCTTTGTTGCTAAGGTAATTGGTATAAAAGACAAAACCTTTGCTGTCGAGTTCTTTTAAAAGTACCACCCTGGCTGAAGGCATGCCGTCAAGGCCCAGAGTTGCCAGTGTCATGGCATTGGGTTCAGGAAGGCCGGCACTGATGGCCTGGTCAAGCCAGAGCGTAAATTGTTCAAGGGCATCAGGTTTTGCCTGCTTTTCGTCAAGCATATAGGCGGCATATTCCTGCCGCATGTGGGAAAGGTCTTTTTTATGCAGGGACATGTTTCAGGTGTTTGATGGCCTCTTTCAGAAGTTTTTCTCTTGAAACGGGAACCACA
>CAZFOI010000209.1:0-3930 GCA_964520605.1 uncultured Bacteroidales bacterium | reverse complement strand
CGATATAGCAAGGATTTCAAAGAACGTTAATTAATATTTAGTACCCACTAGTGTATGCAATACTATCAAAGTTAGCTCCAAATCAGAACAATTCAACACTTCGCCTGATAAATCGCGTTAATTTCTCTCCTTTCAGCATGTTCTTTGACAACAATGCCAGGTCTATAAGTTGCTGAAGCTGACTATCCACAACATCTCCGTTGGTTTCGGAAGCCAGCCGTACAATAAGCGGATGGTTGTTGTTCACAACAAGCTGATAACTATCCGGCATATGGCCCATAAAATTCATGCCACCCAAAACAGACATATCCTTCATCCGGCGCATGAACTCAGGCTGAATGATCACCATAGGGTGGTCGGTCTCACTCAAATTCTCAAAACTCACCTGAAAGCTTCCGGAATCCAGGTGTTTTTCCAAAACCGGCCTGATGCGGTCCCTGTCAGCATCTGACAATTTGGAGGGAAGCTCCTCGCTTTTGTCAATCAATTTGTCCGTAACTGCAGCATCGACCCTGACAAAGGATATCTTTTCATCTGAGCTCTCCAGCATATTGACAAAATGGCTGTCAATGGGCGTGTCCAACAGGAGGATATCGTATCCTCTTTCTCTAGCCGGTTCAATAAAACCATGCTGCTCTTCCCTGTTGGTGGCATAAAGGTAAACCACTTTGCCGTCTTTGTCTGTCTGATTGGTCTTGATGTGGTCCTTGTATTCTTCCAGGGTGAAAAACTTTCCTTCTGTGTTTTTAAGCAGACAGAATTTTTTCGCCCTGTCACGAAACTTCTCATCAGAGATCATTCCATACTCAATGAATACTTTTATATCATCCCACTTTTTCTCAAAGTCTTCCCTGTCAGACTTGAACATCTCCTCCAGTTTGTCAGCGACTTTTTTGGTAATATGGCTGCTGATTTTTTTAACATTGGAATCGCTTTGTAAAAAACTACGGGAAACATTTAGTGGAATATCAGGTGAGTCAATCACTCCATGCAGAAGGGTAAGGAAATCCGGAACGATACCTTCCACTGAATCTGTTACGAACACCTGATTGCAATAGAGTTGGATTTTGTCTCTTTGCACTTCAAAGTTCTGCTTGACTTTTGGGAAATACAGTATGCCCGTCAGGTTAAACGGATAATCCACATTCAGGTGAATATTAAATAAGGGTTCGTCAAATGACATGGGGTACAGTTCCCTGTAAAAACTTTTATAGTCATCCTGGCTAAGCTCTGACGGTTTTACTGTCCATGCGGGTTTCACATTATTAATGATCCTGGGAACATCCTGCATGGCTTCCTGCTTAGTGCTTGAATCATCCTTTTTTTCAGATGGGATCTTTTCTGTGCCAAAGGCAATAGGTACAGGCAGGAATTTGCAATATTTTTTTAGCAGGCCAAGTATGCGATGCTCCTCTAAAAACTCCAGAGAATCATCAGCAATATGCAGGATGATGTCGGTTCCCCTTCCCTTTTTGGGTTTTTCATCCAGGGTATACTCAGGCGATCCGTCGCAATTCCATTGAACACCTTTGCTGTTCTTCTTGTATGATTTGGTATGAACATCCACCCTGGAGGCAACCATGAATGAGGAATAAAAACCAAGGCCAAAATGTCCTATAATGGGATTGGTTTCTGATTGGCTCTTGTACTTTGCCACCCATTCTTCTGCGCTGGAAAACGCAATCTGGTTGATAAATCTGTCAACCTCCTCGGCAGTCATGCCAATGCCCTTGTCGCTGATGGTGAGGGTCTTTGCGTCCTTATCGAGCAAAACCTCAATGGTCAGATCTCCCAGCTCACCTTTAAATTCACCCAGAGAGGCAAGGGTTTTAAGTTTTACCGTAGCATCTACAGCATTGGAAATCAACTCCCTTAAGAATATTTCGTGATCTGAATACAGAAATTTCTTGATAATTGGGAAAATGTTTTCCGTCTGAACATTGATTTTTCCTTTTTGCATGGCTTATTATTTTTTTGCTTACATCACAAAGCCTGTGCCAGCAATATATTTCTGCCATTTTGTCAATTTATTTTAAAAAAACATGGTACTTTGTATTGCATGGTACTATTTTTGTATTACATTTGTAAAAAAATGCGAACCATGAATCTGGAAAACACACAAGCCCAAATGCGAAAAGGCGTATTGGAATTTTGCATCCTTTCCCTTCTTTCAGGCAAGGAGTCATACGCCTCTGAACTGATCCAGACCCTGAAAGTTTCAAAACTGCTGGTGGTAGAAGGAACCATTTATCCCCTGCTCACGCGTTTGAAAAACGACGGGTTGCTTACTTACAGATGGGAAGAGTCTCTCTCCGGACCTCCCAGAAAATATTATACCATTACCCCTTTAGGAGAAACCTTTTTAGAAGAATTGCGAAAAACCTGGAATGATCTGGTGGTTGCCGTGGAAAGCACTACAGGAACAGCAAATTCTCAGTTAAACAAATCAGAATAATTTATTTAACCAAGCCAAAAAACCCTACCTTTATCATTTATAGGGCAAAGCAAAAACTCTTGAACCATGAAAAAAACATTTACAGTAAATATCAGTGGCATTGTGTTTCATATTGATGAAGATGCCTATGAAAAGTTGAACAAATACCTGGCCAGCATTCGCAAGCATTTTTCAACAGACGATGGCTGCGATGAGATCATTGCCGGTATCGAAAGCCGGATAGCCGAAATGTTTCAGGAAAAAACCAAAGAAAACAAACAGGTTATTACCCTGGAAGATGTCAGGGAGGTTATTCATCAGTTGGGCGAACCTGAACAAATCAGCGGTGAAGAGTCCGGAGAAAAAACCAGGGAGGAAACCCGGTATACCGCCAGAGGATCCAAGAGACTTTACCGGGATCCTGACGACAAGTACATTGGAGGTGTTTGTGGTGGTCTGGGTGCATTTTTCCAGATAGATCCCACCTGGGTGAGAATCTTTTTCCTTATTGGTCTGTTTGCAGGCTTTGGCGTATTGCTCTATCTGGTGCTTTGGATCGTGATCCCTGCAGCCAGAACCACAGCCGAAAAACTCGAAATGCGTGGGGAAAAAGTGAATATCTCCAGTATTGAAAGGTCTATTAAGGAGGACCTGCAGGACATAAAAGCCAACCTGCGCGACATTACTGAAGAAACCCGGGATGCGTTTAAAAAAAAAAGCGTAACTGAGTCAAGAGGAAGCGGGTTCAGGTCTTTTATAGTTGCTTTCGTTGGCATTGTCGGTGCTGTATTGAAAATAATTGGCGGGTTGATTGGCTTCGTCATTGTGATTACAGGCATGATATTGCTTACAGCCCTTATTACAGCCCTGTTCTTTGGACCAGTAAGCATTCATTCCCCAATTGACGCCTGGTTGTTTTCCTTCCCCCATTTCTTTGATACGGTATTCACTTCTGGCTGGTTGTTCTATCTGGCGACCATTTCCCTGGTGATCACCCTTGGAATTCCTCTGGCCGTTTTGGTTTATACAGGACTAAAACTGATTTTCGATTTCAAAATCAACATCCGCCACCTGGGAGCCATTGTATTCTTTATCTGGATTACCGGTCTGGCTCTTGCCCTGTTTACCGGCCTGAGTGCCGCGCGTGAGTTTGCTGCTCACAGAACAGTAAATCAAGAGATTGTATTGAACCCAACCGGGTCAGACACCCTATATTTGGATCTGATTGAATCCGACACCAGTATTCTGTATGAAGATGATTATCCATTCATCATTTTTGGAAAGTGGGACACCAGCCTGAGAAACGAGGCCGGTATTATTCAGGGTGTTCCCAGACTAAGGGTACGGCATCACGACAGGGAGGATATTCTTATGAACATCACCCGGGAATCGCGCGGCGCCACGTATGGAGCAGCAACAAGAAAGGTAGAGAACATTGTGTACCACTTCGAACAAACAGACTCGCTGATTCGTTTTTCTCCTTTCTATTCTTTCGA
>CAZFOI010000208.1:0-3948 GCA_964520605.1 uncultured Bacteroidales bacterium | reverse complement strand
ATTGGAAAGAAGGTTCCAGACCGTACTGGTTGATGAACCCGGAAAACCTGAAGCCATAAGTATTCTTCGCGGCCTGAAAGAAAGGTATGAATTGCATCATCAGGTAAGAATCAGGGACGAAGCCATCGTTGCTGCTGTAGATCTTTCTCATCGATATATCTCTGATCGCTTTTTACCGGATAAAGCCATAGACCTTATTGATGAGGCAGCCTCAAGGCTTCGTCTGGAAATGAATTCACTGCCTGAAGAATTGGACGAAGCACTAAGAAAAATCCGACAGCTGGAAATTGAGAAAGAAGCCCTTAAACGCGAAAAGGACGATGCCAAGCTTGCCAGCATCAGCACAGAACTCAATGCCCTTACTTTAGAAAGGGACAGACTCAAAATGCGCTGGCAAAACGAAAAAAAAATGGTTGAGGAAATACAAAAACTCAAATCTTCCATTGAAAAAATGCGCATTGAAGCTGATCAGGCTGAAAGAAACGGCGATTATGGAAAAGTGGCAGAAATCCGCTATGGAAAGATCCGTGAGGCTGAAGCCAGGCAGGCTGCCCTTGGCCAATCCCTAGCGGAGATTCAGGGCAACGAACCCATGATTAAGGAAGAAGTGGACGCAGAGGATATCGCCGGGGTGGTAAGTCGCTGGACAGGCATCCCTGTAAGCAGGATGCTGCAGAGCGAAAGGGAGAAATTGCTGCATCTGGAGGAGGAGCTCAGCAAGCGCGTTATAGGCCAGCAACAAGCCATAGCTGCAGTATCCGACGCCATCCGCCGCAGTCGTGCCGGACTACAGGATCAACGCAAACCCTTGGGTTCATTCATTTTCCTGGGAACAACCGGAGTGGGAAAAACCGAACTTGCAAGGGCTCTGGCCGGTTTCTTGTTTAATGACGACCATGCCATGGTGCGCATAGACATGTCGGAATACCAGGAGAAACACAGTGTAAGCAGATTGGTGGGTGCTCCGCCGGGATATGTTGGCTATGAAGAAAGCGGACAACTTACAGAAGCCATCCGCAGAAAGCCCTATTCTGTGGTCTTGCTGGATGAAATGGAAAAAGCACATCCCGATGTATTCAACATCCTGCTACAGGTACTCGAAGACGGGCGCCTTACAGACAACAAAGGACGGATTGCCGATTTCAGGAATACCATCATCATCATGACTTCCAATATGGGATCATCAGTGATACGAGAGAAGATGGAAAGCATAACGGAAGAAAACAAAGAGGCAGTAAGCAGGGAAATACAACAGGAAGTACTGAAAATTCTCAAGACGGGGATTCGTCCTGAGGTACTTAATCGAATTGATGAGATAATTGTATTTAATCCATTGCTAAAAAAAGAAATAGAGCAAATCGTAATCATTCAATTGAATCAGATTATTGACTTACTTGCCAGCCATGGCATACATATCAGCTTCGACCAAAAAGTCATTCCCTGGCTTACCGAACTTGGTTTTGATCCACAATTTGGAGCCAGGCCGCTGAAACGACAGATACAGAAAAACCTGTTAATCCCGCTATCAAAAGAGATGCTGTCAGGAAAGCTGAACAAAGGAGACAGCATCCGGATAACTGTAAAAGACGGAATGCCTTTGGTTAACATATTGCAGAACCAGAAAAATGGTAATTTTGCTGAAAAATCCATTTGAATACTTCGTGGTTCATAGCCAAACGTCTGGGAAGTGATCCTTCAGAGAACCGATTCACCAGACTGATTCGCAGGGTAGCCATAACGAGCATTGCCCTGGGCATTGCCGTAATGATTGCCGCTGTATCCATAGTTACCGGATTTCAACAGGAAATCCGGGGCAAAGCCATTGGATTTGGTGCCCACATCCAGCTCACCCGTTTCGATTATAATCTGTCTCCGGAATCCACTCCGGTAACAGCCAACCAGCCTTTTCTTGATGAGCTTCAGGGCAAACATGGCATAACGCATCTGCAATCATTTGCCCATAAAGCGGGTATCTTGCGAACCGAGGAAGAGATATTCGGTGTGGTATTCAAAGGAGTTGGCTCCGATTTTAATTGGGATTTTTTCAAGAAAAACCTTACAGAGGGCAACATTCCTGTGTTTACAGATACTCTGGCTTCCAATGAACTGCTTCTTTCAGCCCATATTGCCCAAAAACTCAGCCTGAAGACCGGTGATGATGTGCTGATGTATTTCATTCAGGATCCGCCCAGGATCAGGAGATTCACCATTTCCGGTATTTTTGAAACCGGGCTTGAAGAACTCGACAAATTGTTTGTCCTCGGGCATCTCTCGCACATACAGCGTTTAAACAACTGGGACAGCAACCAGGTAGGTGGTTTTGAGATCCTGGTATCTGATTACAAGGACATTGACAGGGCGCTAAAAGGCATACTCGAAGTCCTCCCTTATGATATGGATGCGCGCAGCATACGGCAGGTTTATCCCCAGTTGTTCGACTGGCTGGCCCTGCTGGATATGAACGTATATGTTATTTTGTTTCTGATGGTATTGGTGGCATCCATTAACATGATCACTACCCTGCTGATCAGTGTTCTTGAAAAAACCCGCCTGATTGGAGTCCTGAAATCCCTTGGAGGCAACAACCATATGATAAGAAAGGTGTTCCTGATTAACGCCTCATTCGTAATACTCAAGGGACTTATTTTGGGAAACCTGTTGGGAATAAGTCTGGGATTGCTGCAAAACCGATTCGGAATCATACAGCTTTCCCAGGAATCCTATTATGTGAGTCAGGTTCCGTTTAACCTCGATCCGCTGTATATCGGGCTGATCAATCTGGGTACATTCGGCATATGTCTGGCCATGCTGATACTGCCTTCCTTGCTGGTTACCAGAATCAGTCCGGTCAAAGCCCTGCTGTTCAGATAATCAGAACAGCAGACCTACACTGAATACATATTGCCTTGGGCGCATATCAAAGGGAATATCCTGCCCGCCTACCGTAATCCCGCTGCCGATATTGCTCAAACTGCCCTCATAGCGTGCGTCGAACATCAGGCTTCCGATCTTAAGCCCCGCACCTGCCTGGTAACCCATGGCCAGGGTATTCAGCTTGTGGGTTAACAGGGATGGATTTGTCAAATCACTCGAATGGTCGAGCAATATGGAAAAAATGGGTCCGGCACCTACTTTGAGGGGGCCAATTTTAATGCCAAGTTGCACCGGAAGGGTCAGATGGTGATAATCTTCGATAAAAAATATCGGGCTGTTACCCTCATAATAGGCCATGTCTCTTCCGCTGCGAACATAAAGCAATTCCGGCTGCAGGAAAAAGCCAGGCATTACAAACAGGCTGGTAATGCCAAGGTGATACCCGCTATAGGTATCTGCATAGGCTATCAGGCTTGAGCCGGTACCAAAGGTTTGTTCCAGATTTTCAGGCAGGAAACTGAAATTAAGACCTGCCTTGATTCCGATGCCGCCCCTGCCGGCCATAACACCCACTGAGAGCATCAGGGCAAAAATGAATACAAATACTTTTTTCATAGTTGGCTTTTTTTAACTAAACGCAATTTACCCATTTTATTATACCAAGGTCATAAAAACCCTAAATTAATTGGTAATGGAGCCTCAATTTATAAAAAAAGCCGCCTGCAGAAAAGCTGAAGCGGCCTTTTGTCTTTAATTGAAAGTATATCAGGATTCCCTGAGAATCCTGAGTTTTTCTTCAAGAATAATGATTTCCTGTTTGCCTTTATTGATCTTATCCTCAAACTCGGCTTTCAGAATGTCTGCCTTTTTGGAGGAAGCAAAGAATCCGATATTGTTTTCCCATATCTTGATATCGGATTGAATGGCATTGATCTTGTTCAGGATGAAATTGCGCTCCTTGCTGATTATGTTTTCTGCATGGGGCGATTGCTTTGCATGATCGATCCTGGAGCGGAATGACATGGCCGTTTTTGCCTTCTTGCTAAGGTTAAGCTTATTAAACTGTTCGTCAAT
>CAZFOI010000207.1:0-3979 GCA_964520605.1 uncultured Bacteroidales bacterium | reverse complement strand
TTTTGATTTTTATTGCCCTTATCGTCTGAATCATTCTGATCGTCTCCCTGGCCCTGCTGATCCTGAGGAGGAGGATCCTGCAGCAGGCGCATGGCATAGGCCAGATTGTGCCGGGTGTCTTCGTCCCCTGGTCTTAACCTGAGGGCATTCTTATATGCTTCAATGCTCTCTGGGAATTTTTGCTGCTTTAGCAGGGCATTGCCCAGATTGTGAAAGGCATCCGCCCTGCGGTCGGGATCGGTCTGCGAACCAGACAGGGATTCGAAAATACCGGCTGCTTCATCAAATCTTTCCTGCCTGTAGAGAGCGTTACCCAGATTAAACAAGGCCCTAGGGTCAGGACGGGAAGATTCCAATGACCTTCGATACTCCAGTTCTGCTCCAGAAAAGTTTCCATCGTTGAAAAACCTGTTGCCCCTTCGGATGCTTTTAAGGTCTTCAGAACCCAGAGCAGCTTCCGGAGCAAATAAAATGGCCAGCAGTGCCAACATCGTTAGCCGGCCGGTGTAAAAGGCTTTATTTTTTCTAACCATTTGTTTTTCCTCTCGTAAAGAAGCAATTCAATGATAATCAACAATGCAGCCAGGGCTGCAAAATAATGGAACCTGCTTTCGTAATCAGTAAAAACCAGGGTATCGTATGCTGCTTTATCCATCTGCCGTAATTCCGCCAGCAGGGTGGAGAGCCCCATATCGCTGCCACGGCCTTCGCGAAAGCTACCTCCTGTAGCGGCAGCGATGGCAGCCAGGGTTTGCTCGTCGTAACGGCTGATAACCGTATTCCCCTGATTGTCTCTCAAATATCCACTCAGCTGATTGTTGCGGTAAATCGGGATGGGTGCTCCCTCCCGGCTACCCACACCTATGGTATGGATAACAATTCCCTTTTGGGCAGCCAATCTTGCAGCAATCAGGGGATCGTCCATATGATTTTCACCATCGCTTAGAATCACAATCACCTTATTGCCCGGTTCATCGTCCCGGAATGCCGTCATGGCACGCTCTATGGCAGATCCGATAGCAGTCCCCTGCATGCTCACGCTTTCCGTGTTAACGGTTCTCAGCAACATGCGGGAAGCATGATGATCTGCTGTCAGTGGTACCTGGGTTACGGCATTGCCTGCAAAGGCCACAATGCCCACCCGGTCATACTCCAGGCGGTCTATCAGTCTGGAGACAGACATACGCGCCCTTTCCAAACGATTGGGGTTAACGTCTTCTGCCAGCATGCTCCGGCTTACATCAATGGCAACCACAATATCCAATCCTTCCCGTTTTGCTTCCTCCAGACGGCTGCCAATTAGTGGATTAACGGCTGCCAGAATCATCATTCCCAATGCCAGCATGGCCAGTCCCAGTCTGATCCAAGGCCTTCTGAAAGAACGCCAGGGCATGAGCTTGCCAAGTGTGCCGGGGTTCCCGAATTGCTTCATGGCCCTGGCAGAAAGATAACGTGATATGCCAAATATCAGCATAAGCAGGGGAATGGCCACAAGCAAACCAAAATAAACCGGATGTTCAAAACGCATAATTTCCATCAGTATCAGTCTATTATTGATTAAGGGTTGATCCTAAGCCAGGTATACCTTAGCAAAAGTTCAAGCATAAACAAACCTATGGCCAGCAATATAAGGGGAAGAAATTCCTCTTTCTTTCTTGTATATTCAGTAATATCTATTTTACTGCGTTCCATTTGATCAATTTCCCTGTAGATTGCTTCCAGGGTTTGCTGATCCTCAGCCCAAAAATAGCGTCCGCCGGTTATCTGTGCCATTTTGTCGAGCAGGGCCTCATCCACAGGAATTTCAACCTGCTGGTATTGTATGCCAAAAGGTGTCTGGAAAGGGTAGGGGACCGGCCCGCTGCTTCCCACTCCAATGGTGTATACCCTGATGCCCAAACTTGCTGCAAGCTCTGCAGCCGTAAGTGGATCAATTACACCGGCATTGTTAATTCCGTCTGTAAGCAGAACAATTACCCTGCTGATGGCCTGGCTTTCCCTGAGCCTGTTGATGGCTGTTCCAAGCCCGTCTCCAATAGCCGTGCCGTCTTCTACCATACCGGTATGAACAGACATGGCCAGCTCCTTTAAAAGGGCATGATCAGTGGTAAGCGGACACAGGGTAAAACTCTCCCCGCTGAATACCGTCATGCCCATGCGATCATTGGAACGCATCTCTATAAAGGAAACGGCTGTTCGTTTGGCTGCTTCCAGACGGTTGGGCCTGAAATCCTCTGCCAGCATCGACCCACTGATATCCAATGCAATAACAATATCGATCCCTTCGGTAATCATGTCTTTTCTGCTTAGGGAAGACTGGGGCCTTGCCAGGGCAATTATCAGCAAAACCAATACCAGCATGCGCAGAACAAAAGGGGCATGCATCATCCGTAACCGAAAGCTGCTGGGGGCATTCTTTAAAAATTCCGTATGGGAATACCGCATGGATGGCTTGTGGTTGCGATAGGTATACACATACCAGATTACAAGCCCCGGAACAATCAGCAGCAAGAGCAACAAGGGTTTGTATGCAAAGACTATATCAGGCATTTGAATGATCTTTGGGTTTGGTTTTATCCACCAGCTCAAAGGCCAGATCGATACAATGCTCATTTAACTGTGCCGGAGGAAGGTATCTGGCAAACTTTACCAGGTCAGCTGTTTCGAGTATCTCCAGCAATCCCTCCATAAGGCCCTGATCATTTAAATGTTTGCCTGCTACCTGCATGATTTCCGATGTGGTCATTTCCATGGCATTCATGCCGAATCGCTTATCGAGATACATCCTTACAATATTGCTAAGGGCAATGTAGTAGGCTTTGGTTTTGCCTGCCTGCCAAAGCTTTTTGCTTCTGAGAGATTCCAGGCTGGAAAGGGCTGCAATGTGTGCAGGAATATCCGGTTTGTTCCAAATGGAATCATGGGGTTTGTCACGCCTTTTATTAATAATGTAACGGTACAAAAAGAATCCCAGTACAATCAGGGCCAGAAAACCCGCAATCCATGGAAGCATTTCCGCCAGGGTCAGGGGAATGCGCAATATGTTTTTCACATCCCTGGGAACTTCGCTTTCATCAAGCGCCACTCCCTGAACCTCCAGCAGAAGGGCTTCAGTGAAAAAAATCAGGGTATCTGAATCAACCAGGGCCTTATACTGTATGGGGGGTATGGGAAAATATCCCTCCTTCCATGCAGTCAGAATATGGGTCTGGCTTATGTTGATGCTTTCCCTGCCCATGGAAAGGGTATCGGGTTTCCCAAACCTTACCACCTCAATATCTGAAGTAAGGGTATCGGCTATGGGAGGCCATACAATGGTGGCATTCAGGGGTACAACAACATTCAATTGAAGTCTGGCCTGACCTCCCAGAGGTATTTCTGAGGGGTCGAGTATGGCCGTAGCCTGCTGAGCCTTTAGGCCATGAAAGGAAGACATCAGGGCCAGAAGAATAATAAGGTATGTTTTCTTTAAAAGCATCATGCTTAAGCCGTATTAAACGCCTGCAATTATTAAACTGCCAAACGAATGCGCTGTCGGGTTCTTTGCCTGAAAAGTTGCATCAGTGGCGGAACATAATCCCCATGGGTGGGAATTTCTACCGAATCAACGGAAGCCCTGGCAAAGGCCTCCCTGATGTATTTGTCGTGATCCATATTCCATTGCTGCAGGTACTGCATCAGTCTTCTGTCTGATGAATCCATCCAGCTAACCTGGCCGGATTCGGCATCCCTTACCTTTATCAGACCCATATCAGGTATCATCCGTTCTCTCTGATCATAAATCCTCAAACAAACAAGATCGTGCTTTCGGGAAACAATTGACAATGCATCGGAGAAATTCCTGTCATAAAAGTCAGACAAAAGAAAGGCCACCGATCGCTTTTTAATAATGTTGCGCATATAACGGAGTGCCTGGGTAAGGTCTGTACCGGTATGTTCCGGGGTGAACTGTATCAGTTCCCGAATGATTCTCAGGATA
>CAZFOI010000206.1:0-4000 GCA_964520605.1 uncultured Bacteroidales bacterium | reverse complement strand
ACAAAGGTACGCTGGTCGCGAAAACCGGATTTGACCGCCGAAATACCCCGACTTCCTGTGGCATCCCATAACAAAGCGGGTGCTGCAAATCCAGCCTGATGTTTAAAAAGGAACCCGGAATATTCAGACCTTGTCTTTCCAGTCCGTTTGCCACATTATCGAAAGGAAAGTTGAATGCACGACCTCCCTGACCCGGATCCATTAGTCCGGTAAACAAATCGGACGATCTGGCCCATGAAATGACTTTGCCACCTTTGTCAATAAACCGGATTACCTTTTGCCAGCCTTCATTACCCATTCCTTTGATATATTCCGGATTATAAAAGGGTACGATGGTTTGTCCTCCACGTTCAATCCGGCCGTGAATAAGCTGGTTTCTGGGTGAATCGGGAAATACGATCACATCATACTTTTTTTCCAGGTCTGTGCTTGCAATGGCCGCGGGAGTCATTACCTCATATGGAATCTTGTATTGATCAAACAGCCACCTTGTCCAGCCGGCGTCCATATCGTGTTGATTGGTTTCGCAAATCAGAATGCGGGGAATGTTTACCCTGAAAAACGAGGCAATTGGTCTGGTTGTGGTCCAGGCCATCTCAACATCCATGATGTCTTCGTTTAATTTGGCCATGTTCCGCGCACTTACTTCAATCAAAAAACTTCCTGCCGGGAATTGACGTCCTTCATGGATAAAATCGGATTCTGCTCTATAAACATGCATTCCTGCTCCCATCACATTGAAGGCCAGTTTGTAATGCTGGTTAACCCTTGAGTCTAGCAAAAGCATGCCATTTCCGGAAGTCAATTGTCCGCTTTGTCTGAAAACGGAAACAGGAGACAATTCATGCATGCCGAACGCACCGTATTCCTTTATTTCAATCGTGTTTACACCCATATGAAGCGGCAATGACCATGAGGTAATGTCATAAGGACGAATGATTTCTCCACCTGGAGTATAACGCCTGACAGGGTAGGACTGCCTTTCCAGTACCTCTTTGATAAACGGGCGGTATGCCTGAGCCATGGGAATTACATAATCCCCTGGTTCTGCCATAATGCCGCTTGTGAACCGGGGCGGCCCATGATAGGTATAAATATCCACGCCGTGCCTTTTAAGCAATTCGAGCATTCGCACTGTTTCGCTAAAATCGTGTTGTGCCCTGGGTACCACATAGAAATACGGAGCTTCTGTTTTGCCCCGGTTAACCTCCTTTATGCACAAATCGTTTCGAAACCTGAGAATCTCTTCTCTGTATAAGGATGCTGTATTTATCATGGAATACATGGACTCAATTTCGTAAGCTACAATATCCCCAAGTGTCCACCATCCACCTGGCCATGGCGCCAGGAAGTTGATGCCTTTTTTGTATTCTGAAATACCTTTCCCTGATACCTGAAGTTCGCTCTGGTCAATGTATACCGGTGAGGCAAGTTTTACACTCGCAGCTTCGGTCAGCAGACTGATTACATTCTTCCACATGCTGGTCTCAGTAGAGCCTGGCCAATAATTGTCAAACAGATAGGATTGACTCACACCAGTAAGTCCTTTGGCCGTCATGTCTCTTGCCATATTGGATCCGAATACCCATGTCCAACCCCAAAGTGTTTCATCAATATTCTGGGCTATAGGGTCATGATTGGGTGGAACAAAATACCTGACGCCGGTCATTCCCATTTGATGTTTTTCAACCAAAACATGCGGATACCATTCCAGGTTGTAGGCATCGGCTATGGCCTGGTTCTCCTTTTGGGTTAGGGTAATAAAATCTCGGTTGATGTTATGCCCCACGTACCTATGGTATACTCCGGGCAGGGATGATCCTTCGAAAGGCGTTCCAAGGTATCTGTTATAATGATTTACAATCATATCCATGCCATCGGGATTGTGACTTGGGTTCATCATAAACACCACATTTTCCAGTTGGGCTCCCATACCCGGATCCCGTTCGGTAATCAGGTCATAAGCCATAAGGGGGGCTGCCTGTGAAGGTCCAACTTCATTTGCGTGCATAGACAGGGTGGCAAAAACGAATACCTTTCCCTGAGCAATCATCTCTTCTCTGTCACTATGAGGAATTTCCGAATCCAGCGCCAGACGGCGGTTTATCTCCCTGAGATGATCCAGTTCCTTTATGTTCTTCTCTGATGAGATAAATGCAATATACATGGGTTTGCCCAGTTCACTGGAACCGGTTTCCAGCAATTTGATTCTGCCGCTTTGGGTTTCCAGAAGGCGCAGGTAATCTATAAGGGCATCATATCCAAACATCTTTCTGTCTGCTCCGGGTTCAAAACCGAAAAAAGAAGCGGGAGGGGTTGGGGTGTTTGCATTTGCAAAGAGGCTTGCAGCGGGTATGCACAAAGCCAAAAACAGAAACAATAATTTTTTGAATAATGAGAGTAGGTTCATGATGCTTGATATTGGGTACTCGAATTTGGGGATAATTCTTTAGAAAAACAACCAATGAAAGCGGATTCCCTCCACACGGTTGTACTCAAGGGCAGGAGCAGGAAATTTGATGATATTCAGTACCTGAAACAACCCACCCAATATGCGACTATTGGTCGGGATTCTTGAGAAATCCACATCGGGGGAGACATACCACTGGCGATATCTTTCCAGCTGAGGCAGGGCAATCCCGTCATGATGTTCAGGATTGTTCCTGCCGCCCAGCATGCCGTAAGCCCCATAGCCCAGGGCAAGGTTTAACCAGTTTGGAAATACGTTCAGATTGTTATTAAAGGCCGCAATGTTAAAAGACAACCAATAGGTGTCTCCATTATAATCTTTCAGAATTCTTTCAGGTAGATTACGCCCCAGCAGATCCGGGCGGTAATCTGCGAGCCCGCTTGGATAATGCGACCATTTAACCAGGATTTTTTGCTCTTTCCAAAGGTATTCCTGGCCTATAAACCAGGCCGAACCCATTAGGTTGGCAATCATATCATATGGAGAAAAACCCCACTCTGCTGAAAAACCATCAAGTATTTCCACTGTACCCAAAAATGCAGTGGAAACAATAGCCCCATACCAGGCTGCCCTTCTGGGACCAATTCCCGCCCATCGGTAAGATGCAGCGCTAAGGGCATGAATCTGGTAAGCAGGAGCAAAATGTCCTGCTTTGTCCATTTGCAGCCAATCTGGCCAATCATTATGAAAGTGGAAGCCGGAGCGTGGGTAGTCCTTATACCAGGCATGATTTAAGGCTACCATTGTGCCTGAAATAAGGCTGGTTTTGGCTACGGTTAATGACCAGAACCTGACGGGATTTTCCAACTCTGTCTGGCTTTGTGGATCCTGTTCGGTAAGGGTAGGCATAGACTCAGCCACCCGGGTTTGCAGGACCAGGAGAAGACAAAATAGTAACGCCAGCGCAAAGTTCAATCCATTCATTCCTGCATAATTGTCTCGTAGCCACACTGAAGAATGTGAAGAGCTTCTTCTTTATCCTTACCCTCGGCATAAGTCCTCAATACAGGCTCAGTTCCTGAAGGCCTGATCATAAACCATTGATGGTCGCTGAAATAGTATTTATACCCATCAAGGTTTTCTGTCCGAATTACATTGTATGGCCCGAATGAACGATAGGTGCCTTTGATACAGTGATCAACAATTCTTTGCTTGTCTTTTTGATCAAGTGTAAGGTCAGACCTTTCGAATGCAAACGAACCGGTAAGGTCGTAAACCTCCTGAATCAATTGGCGAAGGGTTTTGCCGGTTTTAACCATGGCCTCCCATATGAGCAAACCATTATAAATGCCATCCCTCTCCGGAATGTGACCTGTTACTGCAATTCCTCCGGATTCCTCTCCTCCCATCAGTATGTCTTCTGTAAGCATGAGTCCGCAAATATGCTTAAACCCGATCTTCACCACATCCAATGGCAATTGGTATATTTTGCAAAGGGTGTCAATCTTAACCGTTGAGCTGAAGCCTGTGGCCACTTTCCCCTTTAGGCCTTTGTAGTGGTAGAGATAATGGATCAAAAGCAGCATCACA
>CAZFOI010000205.1:0-4026 GCA_964520605.1 uncultured Bacteroidales bacterium | reverse complement strand
GGATAGAAGCGCGGAGGCTTTGCATGTTTACAGGGTGCCGGGAAACCCTCTGGGCAGTAACACATTCAATCTGAACAACTGGGAAACAGGCAGTGGCGGCAGCTGGCATTATTGGTGGGTAAACAATGGGACATTGCATGAAAAACCAATGACCGAAACAGCCACCCTGGTATTTCGCACCCTTCACGCCATTCATGAGTCTCCCCTGGCTGGTGCCCGAGTAGAGCTCCAGGGTGCAGGCCAGCGGATTTCCGATCAGGATGGGTATGCCCGATTCGAACAAATTACGGCAGGGCAGGCGCTTTCTTACAGCGTCAACCTGAATGGATATTTCTCTGAAACAGGAAATGTTATCCCCAGTGAAGGCAATATGCTACAAACGGTTTTTCTTTATCCCGATCCCACAAATACAAAGGAAGTTAGCAGAGAACAGAGCATAGAGATATATCCCAATCCGGCTTCAGATTTTGTACGCATTGGGCTGGATTCTCACTACCTGCCCGGCACAATCCTGATTTACGATTCAGCAGGCAGGCAGATGTATGCCAGGCACTTTGACAAAACTTCAGGAATTCAGCCAGCCAATATCCATATTGGTCAATGGCAGGCAGGCACATATTTGGTGATGGTTCATTTGCCCGGAGGGAGAAAAACCGGCATCTTTGTGAAACAATAAGAGGAGAAATGCAAGCTTGGGGTCATTCATATCTGAGTGACTCAATCGGATCAAGCCTGGAAGCTTTTGCGGCAGGATAATAGCCGGCAATCAGTCCAACGGCAATGCATAACATTACCCCTCCAATGATCCACATCCAGGGAATAACAAATGAACTGCCAATAAGCACCGAAACCCCGTTTCCGGCAAGTATGCCCAAAATGATTCCCAGTACACCACCCAGCTGACAAATGATGATGGCTTCAGCAAGAAATTGCTGACGAATAACCCTTCTGGTGGCTCCCAGGGCTTTTCTGATACCGATCTCCTGGGTGCGTTCGGTTACCGAAACAAGCATGATGTTCATCAGCCCAATGGCTGCTCCGGCCAGGGTTATCAGTCCGATAATGGTGGCTGCAAGCGTTACAAAACTGATGTTGGAGAGCAGGGCTTCGGCAATGTTGTCGCTCTTTGCGATGTCGAAATTATCCGGTTCGTCTGCCCTGACCCCCCTGATAATCCGAAACAATCCCGTTGCCTCACCTATGGCTGCATCCAGGTCTTCAATCCTGCGGGAGCTCACGGCAATGGTATAGTTCATGTTCGGGCGGGAAAAATCCTGTCTGGCGGTATGCAGGGGAATGATGCAGGTGTTGTCTTCCGACATGCCGAAACTACTTCCCTTTTCTTTCAGCACCCCGATTACCTGGTATGGCTTTTTGCCAATGGTTATCATGGCATCCAGGGGGTCGGCATTATTGGGGAAGAGGGTTTTGGCAACCTGGCTGCCAATTAGCACCACATTGCCGCCAAATTGCAGCTCGGTGGGCGAAAAAATCCTACCCCGATCCAGTTCATTTCCTGATGTCACCAGGTAGTTTTCATCGCTGCCCATTACACTCACATTGGGATGTGTTTCAATTGAGCGATACCTCAGGGTGGCATTTCCGGTGGCATATACCGATAAGGATACATCGGCCGGAAAGTCAAAACGGTCTTTGAAAGCCTGGGCTTCCTCATAACGAATCCGCCTGAACACCTGCGAAGATCCGCTAAAAACACGCATTTCGGCATTGCGTATGGAAAAACTGTTGGCACCCAGGCGGGCAAAATTCTCGTTGATAGACCCCTTGATGGACTCAATAGCTGTTAGAATACCCACCAATGCCATGATTCCGATGGCAATGATCATTGCGGTAAGGGACGCCCTAAGCATATGACTTCTTATGGAAGAAAGGGCAACCTTTATGTTTTCTACTATTACGTATGGAACGAACCTGATCATGGAATGATTTTTAAAGTTTACTGCCAAAGGCAAGATCTCCTGCATCGCCAAGCCCGGGGACAATGTAGGCCTGGGCCGTGAGTTCATCATCAACAGCACCCAGCCACAAGGTGAAACGTTCGTTCAGAAGGTGCTTCTTCAAATACTCCACTCCCTGAATGCTGGCAATAACAGATACAATATGGGTATGGGCCGGAACGCCTTTTCGAATGAGTTCCTTGTATGTGAGAACCATTGAAGAACCGGTTGCCAACATGGGATCACTCATAATCAGAACCTTGTCTTGAATTGACGGACTGCTGCTATATTCTACCTGAATGTCGAAACGACCATTTTTATGATGCTTCCGGAATGCCGAGACAAAAGCATTCTCCGCCTTGTCGAACATCCGAAGCATGCCCATATGCAGGGGAAGGCCGGCACGCAGTATGGTTGCCACTACGGGTTGTGATACCAGCACCCTTTCTTCGGCCACTCCAAGCGGGGTAACAACCTCCTTGTTTTCCCATTCCAGGCTTTTGCTGATCTCATATGCAAAAATCTCGCCAATGCGTTCCATATTGTATCTGAATCGCATGCTGTCCTTTTGAACCTCTATGTCCCTGACTTCTGTAATAAACTGATTAAGCAACGATTGTTTTTTACCCAAAATGTGGATCATATCCTGAATGTTTTAAAGAATTCATAAACTCAGTTTATTTCTGAAAAAGAACCAGGCCGGAACCATGGGTCGCAGCATCAATGGCAGGCGGTTTTTGCTGAGCTGTAAAAATACGGATTCTTTTGAACCGAAGCCAGCATAAAATCTGGCAAGATTCGGATCGGTGGCCCCTTCGAAGTCCAGAATAAGCGGGTTGCCGGCAAATTCTCTGATAAAATGATCTACCAGTAAAAACATGGCACCATTTTCCCTGGCAATGGGGTTGGCTCCGGAGAAAAGAAAGACGGCTTTATGATGGCTTTTCATGAAAATAATGCCTGCACAAAAGGAATTTCTGGCATCATATGCAGACAATATCCTTACCATACCACGATGAATTCCCGAATAAACCAGGTGCTTCAGGGTATTATAATCAGCATCTGACATTCTTTTCAAACCCTTACCCCGATTGGTTCTGAATGCGTCTATGATTTCTTCGGGCCGCCCCTGGGAGGCGATAAACACCGAAGCCTTTTCTGCTTTTTTCATGTTATGAAGGGTGTTTTGTGAATACCCGGTTCGGATTTCGCTGTAAGCACTGCTCAGGTCAAGTTCATGGGTTCTTCTGGGCAGTTTCCGGGCCTTAAAATCATTCGGAAGCCGGTTAAAGGTATTCAGGGTGGTTTCCCAATACCGATAATTCAAAGGAATTGACTTTAAAAATGATTCCGTTACCGTTTCCGTAAGGCTTCCCGTGCTAAAAACGCCCAACTGTTGAAGGAAAAACGGGGGGTAAATGTAGCGAACGCCGAACTTCATCCTGTTTGGCAGGGGCATTACAGCCAGATAATTGTCCATAACCAGGGCATTCCATCCGGGACAAACCATATCAAGCACCCAGGAATATGCATAGAAAATTCCGTTTACTGAATTGTCTATGCACCGGTCCCACTTTTCGGTATCAATATCTTTTCGCAAAAGGTGACTGATCATATGTACTGATTGGTGCCAAACGAACTTAAAAACAGTGACTCATAAACCCGTCTCCATCCTGCCCACTCTTTGCATTCACAGAGGGACTCGTTGTGCCATAGACTGATGCATGTTCCATTAACCTGCTTCACATGGTCAAGTATCATGGCAAGATGCCGGATGGCTTCATCGGGCGAAAGCTTCATGTAGTCCTTCAGGGTACCATCCATAACGGCAAATGGGAATATTTTCAATTGGGTAGCCGACTCCCTGTCCAGATCATAAAAATGAAATGGCGTACAAGTCCCTGCCCGGAAACCCGTCCGGGATGCATACCCCATAGTGAAGTCAGCCAGAATGTTGTTGCGAATTAACTCCCGGTAGGTATCAGGAAAACGCATCATAAGATAATGCTGTCTGCTGTGCCTGATGCTGCGGTTTAACAACTGATTGAGTCTTGATGTTTCTTTCTTT
>CAZFOI010000204.1:0-4027 GCA_964520605.1 uncultured Bacteroidales bacterium | reverse complement strand
ATGGAATCAAATCACGGCAATCCGGCATCATATACATAATAGTGGAGCACATTGCGGGTATAACCCAATGAAGCATCCAGGGTGTTTCGTCTGAAAAACCTGCTGGCATTTACCCTTGCTTCATTATCAGAAAATGCACTGGGCCCAAAGCCTTCTATGCCTCCGCCTGAGGAGAGATGGCGAAGCTGTAAGCCAAGCGCATGTTCATTTGATCGGAGTGAGTGAAAAAAACCTTCAAAATAGGGTGTGGACTGGGTGCCGTAACCGCCCCTGATATGCCCCCTGTAAAGACGTGGGATGGGCTCACCCCGCATTCTTGCCGGTATGATGGGGTCAGGACGATAGGCCAGGCGGAGTTTCCCGGGCAATACCTGATAGGTGAACTTCAGGGGAATGTGAAGTGTGTCATCAATACGGGGATTCATCTGAATCATGAAGGCGTCTGAAAGGGTTGGCTGGTAGGGGGCAACCACCCTGATTTCATCCAGATTCAGAGGAGGTTGTGCATGGACACCTGTGGGTGACCACATCAGCGGGAAAACCAACCAAAGCCAAATATTCCGGTATGTTCTCATAAATTTCCTTCTTTTTCGTTGATGAGTTGAAGTTTTTGTCTGGCTTCACTGCGCAAATCTTCTCCTTCATAATTGTCCAAAATGCTTTGAAGGGTGTTTCTTGCCTGGAAAGTGTTGCCGGCCTGCAGGTAATTGTCGGCCAGCAAAAGAAAAGCCTTTGCCAGCCAATAATCGTAGGCCATCAGTCGATTTACCGAATCAAAAATTCTTTTCTCAGAGCTTTCGTAATTGCCCTTTTTATAATCAATTAACGCCAGAAGATACAGTGCCTCTGCCGTAGACTCATTGTCGGCAATGGAAGTAACCCTTTCAAGCGCCAATGAAGCAGCTTGCAGGTCATTGATCTGTATGGATGACCTTCCGATGATCAGCTGGGCTTCCTGATTCAGATCAGGCGTTATTCTGTCTGTGGTAAGCAGGCGGCGGGCTGCGGCAATGGCATCCTGATAACGTTGCATCCGAAAAAGGGACCGCATCTGTCCGGTTCTTGCCTCGGCAAGGTTCTCTCGTATTTCAGCGGTTTCTTCCAGCCTGGTATACAATGCATAGGCTTCCTGATGATTGTTTCGACGGAATTCGATATGGGCAGCTCTTGACAGGGCATTCTCTGTAAACATTGACCTGGGTTTTGATATCACATATCGGTATCCCCTTAAGGCTTCCTCATGCGCATTGCGGCGAAAGTCACACTCGGCAAGATAAAAATGTGCATTGATAGAAAAGATTCCATTGGGAAACTGCTGCAGATAATTGCTGAATGAGCGGGATGCATTGGCACAATCGCCCTGCATGTATCTGTTCTCGGCTGCTTTATAGGTAAGCGAATCCTGCTGGGCGGTACTTACATTGGCAAATCCCAGGTTTCTTGTCAGCGCCATATATTCATCAACCCTGTCAAGACCAACATAAATGTTTCTCATGGCAATCAGGGCTTCCTGGGATTGCTGACTTCCGGGATATTTGTCAATAACCTGGCGGAAAACGGTGAGTGCCCGTTCGTCGTCATTGTTATTGAAATAAATAAGACCGGTCTTAAGCATGGCACTCCTTACATGGCTGCTGTTGGGATGCTGGTTAATCAACTGGTTAAACATAGTCAGTGCATTTTGGCTGTTGTTAAGCACCAACCAGGTATTGCCCAGTTCGTATCGGGCATCGGCGGCATAGCGGGAGTTTGAATGGGTTCTCAGAAACTGCTCAAGGGCTGCTGTTTTGTTATCGAACTGCCCAAGTGCACCAAATATCAATGCCTTTTGAAGGGCAGCATAATCATTGTCAATTACCCCTATCCGGATGGCCCTGTCATAAAAATCCAGGGCTGCCTGGAAGTTCCTTGTTACGTAATATCCATCGGCAATTCTAAGATGGGCATCATTCAGTAACTTTCGGTCTTCTCCGGCCTGTGAGGTAAACTTTCTAAAAGCGGTGATTGATGCCGGATAGTTTTTTAGTTTGAAGTGTGCATACCCCAGGGCATAATTTGCCCTGTTGTATACTGGTTGGTTAATTGCCCCGGGACTGATCAAAAACCTGTCTAAAACGGTAACAGCCTGCGCAAACTGCCCCATTCGAAACAGTGCATCACCCTCCCAGAACAGGGCAAGGGCAAACACCCCCCGGTTTTCATTAAATCGCTGGGACTTTCTGAAATGCTCAGCTGCTTCCGCATAGGCTCCATTGTTAAAGAGCTCTACGCCTCTGTAATAGGCAACCCGTTGATATGCCTCCCTTAGCCTGGGGCTGTTAAGGTTGATTTTCTCAAGGGAAGCCAAAGCGTCGCGATAGTTGCGGGTGGTCAGAAACAGATCAGCCAAATGGGCATTGGCCTCTTGCTCGCGTTCAGCACCTGGGTATTCCGTCAGGTATTTCTGAAATGACAATATGGCTTCGTTATAAGGATCAAGTGACAACTCAAAACTGAGTTTTGCATAGTGAAAAAGTGACTCTCTGGCGATAAAGTCGTTGTGTCCCAGTTGGTATGCCTGTTGAAAGGCATTTCGTGCAAAGCGTTTCTGGTTTGTCTCCAGATATGCAGCAGCCAAGTGATACCATGCGTTCTGGGCCAGGGTGTCTTCGCCTTCTGTTGATTTCTCAAGATGACTTACGGCCTGAGCATGATTGCCGGTATGAAAATAGGCCATTCCCATCAGGTAGTGATCTTCCCGGGAAGGCCTGCCGCTTGCCTGGGTCATATACATTTCAAGGAAGGGAATTGCCTCGCGGTAATCCCCCTGCTGGGTGTGGGCATCGCCTATGAGTCTGGCTATCTCGGGAATCCTGCGCGTTGAAGATTGATTCAGCAAGGGCTCGGCATAAGCTATCACTTCCCCGTATCGCTTCTGCAAATAGTAGATATGGGTAATGTAGTAGGGAATCACCGGTCCGAACTGATTGTCGTTTCTCAGACGCATAAAATGTTCCAAAGCAATCTGGTAATCAGATTCCATATAGGCAACATGACCGAAATAATAGGTGGCCGGTCCGGAAAAGGCTGACCTTGGATCACGCACCATGCCAAGAAATTGTCTTGCTGACGGGTACTCTTCCAACATCATATGACTGTAACCCCTTTTGAAAAAGTACTCATACCTTTCCTCACGGCTGAGCCGGTTTCCATCAATGCTCCTGTACCATGCAAGGGCTTCCTTATGATCGCGGTTGCGGTATGAAAGATTGCCAATCAGAAACCTGGCCTGTAATTGAGCAGGGTGCACGGGGTAGGCTTCAACAAAAGATCGCAACAACAATCCTGCATCGGGGTGAAACAATGCGGCTGCACTTGCCCCTGCATAGAACAGGGCAGAACCTTTCAACTCCTGACCAATGCCTGATTCAGATTCATAAACATCCAGGAAAAGGGTTCTTGCGGCCCCATACTTCTGCTTGTCAAACAGGTCTTTTGCCGTTTCGAAACGCATTCGCGGTTCATCGTAGACGGATGTTTTTTGGGAAAACCCTTTGCCTGAAAGGCATATCAGGGCGATTAACAATAAAGTCAGTTGTCTGATCCTCATAATTCAGCTTTTTGCTGTTAAAAAAAAGAAAGACAGGCCTGTAAGCCGGATTCTGTCCTGCGCCAAAGGCACAGGTCTTGTCATTTATCTGGGATGGTGCTCACACACCAACTCTTACGGCCTACCCTCCGGGATCGGGCGAGCAACCCTCTGTCCCCGGTTTATTTGGCCTTTCAACGCATAAGGTTTACCCCCCGCATGTGTCACCACATACGGACGTGGGCTCTTACCCCACGTTTTCACCCTTACCCGGGATGAAATCCCCGGCGGTTTTTTTCTGTGGCACTTTCTCTCGGACAGCCTGAACTGTCCGGCTTCCCGTTAGGAAGTATGCTGCTCTGTGTTGCCCGGACTTTCCTCATTTTGCCCTTAAGGCAAAACGCGACAAGACGGCCTGTCTTTCAATGAGCGTTATTTGTTTTTATAAAACACAACTTC
>CAZFOI010000203.1:0-4062 GCA_964520605.1 uncultured Bacteroidales bacterium | reverse complement strand
GCCTTTTTCAGTTGTTTTCAGGGTGTTGTCTTTACAATACAGCATGTCCTTCTCAATATAGGGCCCGGCCTGGTGCATGATATTGCTGCGGAAATCTTCTCCCCATTTGCTCCCCAGCAGGTCCAGACTGCAACCCCACATGGTGCGCAGGGAAGTCATGACATATTCATTGCATTGTTGTGCCCTGCTGAGTATTTCAGTTTCAGATGGAATCTGATTATTCAGCAGGGACTTTGTCCAGAGGGTGGTATTTGATGCATTCCACCATCTCTGACCAGGAAGATAACTATGGGCCGATGGCCCGATTCCCAGATAGGGGCTTCCCTGCCAGTATGCCAGATTGTGACGCGAAAAATAACCCGGTATGGCAAAATTGGAAGTTTCATAATGCTCGTATCCGTGTCGCTTCATAAAGCGGGTAAGTATGCTGAATTGTCGCGCACAACGATCCTCATCCACTGCTGCTGCTGTTCCCCTTCTGATCATAAGCTGAAGCGCGGTTCCCGGTTCAACGGTAAGGGCATAGGCCGACACATGAGCAACATCCATGGCGGCAAGGGCATGAAGGTTGGTCTTCCATCCGGTATCAGTCATGGTAGGGGTGCCATATATCAGGTCTATGTTGAGGTTGCTATACCCGGCCCGATAGGCGTTCTCAACGGCCCGGTATGCCTGGGCGGGTGAGTGTGCCCTGTTCATATACTTAAGGTCGGCGTGATGAAAGGACTGGATTCCGATACTGAGTCGGTTAACAGGTGTTTGCCTCAGCAAAGACATCTTTTCCATGCTCAAATCATCTGGATTGGCCTCCAGTGTAATTTCAGTATCACTGTCAAAAAGAAAATATTCTCCAATGGCTTTAAAAATTCTGATAATCTCATCACCTGAAAGAATACTGGGAGTGCCTCCTCCAAAGTAAATGCTGGTAAGCCTGGTTTTGCTTTCTGCCAGGATGTTCCCATTGAAAAAATTTCGTTGCATGAACAATTCCCTGATCAGGGCATCAACAAAACGATCCCGATGCCTTTGAGAAACAGAAAAGTGAAAATTGCAATAATGGCAGGCTTGTTTGCAAAAGGGTATATGTAAGTATAATCCGGCCATGGCATGAAATCTTTCAGTAAAAATACCAAAAACATGAAATTTTTCTATATTTGGTATCCTCCATTTCAGTTTGCTTATGAAAGAATCTGTCAAAGACGGATTGCATTTGTTCTCATTTGAGAGACTGAATGTTTTTCCCCGGATACGTCACTTTGTCAGCAGCCGCCCTGGCGGGATAAGCGAACAGGAGTTCAGCAGCCTGAACCTTGGTTTTCATGTGGGCGACAGCAGTTTTGATGTCCTCCAAAACAGACGCATTCTTGCAGATGCCCTTGGTATGGGCCTGTTTTCATTTACTTTTGCCAATCAATGCCATAGTGCCAATGTGGCATTGGTCGATGAACGTTCCAAAGGGCTTGGTGCTGTTGCCAGGGAATCAGCCATCCCGAATACCGACGGAATGATTACCAATATCCCCGGAATCTGTCTGTGTGTTCTTGTGGCTGACTGCGTCCCCATTCTGTTATATGATCCCCAAAAGCAGGTAATAGCTGCGCTTCATGCCGGTTGGAAGGGGGCGTTGAGAAAAATCGCACCGGCTGCTATCGAGAAAATGATCCAGAATTATGGATGCAGGGCAGATGATATCCTGGCCTGTCTGGGTCCTTCCAACGGGCCCTGTTGCTATGAGGTGGGCGAAGATGTTGCCAGGGAGGCCAGATGTGCGCTGGGCAATCCCAAAGGAGTTCTGAGTGATGCCCCGACTAAGGGGAAATTTATATTTGACCAGTGGCAGGCCAATAAGTTGCAATTGATTGAATATGGAGTTAAAGAATCGCACATAGAAGTTGCTGGCATATGCACCCAATGCAATGCCTCCCTGTTTTATTCCTCCAGAGCAGATAAGGGCGTTACAGGCAGATTTGCCGCAGGAATCATGCTCATGATTTAGCCCGATTATTTTGCCTATCTTTGTCCCGTGTTTCAGGATATTTTTTCTGAATAAATTTATTTTCAATAGTTTAACTCATAAAACAAGGAGAAAGGATATGATTTCAACAGAGAAGTTTACATCCCGGCAATTGATCGAACTGGAAGACAAACATGGTGCGCACAATTATCATCCGCTGCCGGTTGTGCTGTCAAAAGGTGAAGGTGTTTTTGTCTGGGATGCTGAGGGAAAGCGCTATTATGATTTTTTATCAGCATATTCTGCTGTTAATCAGGGGCATTGCCACCCAAAAATCGTAGACGCACTGGTTGAGCAAAGCAGGAAACTTGCCCTTACCTCACGTGCTTTTCACAATGATGTTCTGGGGGTTTATGAAAAATTTGTAACCGAATTCTTTGGCTATGATAAAATTCTGCCCATGAACACCGGGGCGGAAGCTGTTGAAACAGCCATAAAACTATGCCGTAAATGGGCATATAAGGTAAAGGGCGTTCCACAGAACCAGGCAAAGATTGTGGTTTGTGAAAACAACTTTCATGGACGTACCACCACCATCGTTTCTTTCTCCAATGATCCTGACGGATATGGGGATTATGGCCCATATACACCAGGTTTTGTCCGGATTCCCTACAATGATGTCAATGCACTTGCCAATGCGCTTGAGGATCCGACTGTGGCCGGATTCCTTTTCGAACCCATTCAGGGTGAAGCCGGTGTATTTGTTCCGGATCAGGGATACCTGAAGGCATGCTATGATTTGTGCAAAAAACATAATGTTCTATATATGGCCGATGAAGTTCAGACCGGTATTGCACGTACGGGAAAAATGCTGGCCTGCGATCATGAGGATGTTCGCCCGGATGTTCTGATTCTTGGCAAAGCCATTAGTGGTGGAATTTATCCGGTTTCAGCCGTTCTGGCCGATGATTCCGTAATGCTGGTGATTAAGCCCGGACAGCATGGTTCCACATTTGGTGGCAACCCGGTAGCTGCCCGCGTAGCCATGGCCGCTCTTGAAGTGGTAAGGGACGAAAAACTTGCCGAAAAGGCCGAATACCTTGGAGAGATTCTCAGAAGGGAACTTAAGGCCATTCCTTCCACTATGATTAGCCTGGTCAGGGGCAGGGGGCTGCTTAACGCCATAGTCATTAAGCCAAAGAACGGGAAAGAGGCATGGGATGTTTGTCTGAAGATGGCAGAAAACGGACTTCTTGCCAAACCCACCCACGGTGACATTATCCGTTTTGCTCCTCCGCTTGTAATCACGGAGGAGCAGTTGATGGAGTGTGTTGATATTATCAAACGCTCAGTTTTGGCGTTCGAATAAATAAAAAAACCGGCAGGCCCTTTCGGAACACTGCCGGTTGTCATCACTCATCACCCGTAATGACCTTTGTTTGTATGGCCGCTGCCTTCAGGCAGCGGCCATTTTTTTATCTGATTGCTTCTTCGTATCTGCGTGAAACTTCAGCCCAGTTTACCACATTCCAGAAATTGGTAACATATTCCGGGCGGCGGTTCTGATATTTGAGATAATAGGCATGTTCCCAAACATCCAGACCAAGCACAGGCGTTCCTTTAACATCGGCTACATCCATCAGAGGATTGTCCTGGTTAGGAGTGCTGCTAACCTGCAATTCTCCTGAAGCATCCACAATAAGCCAGGCCCAGCCGCTTCCAAAGCGGGTAAGGGCTGCCTGATTGAATGTTTCCTGGAATTTCTCGAAAGAACCGAAGCGGTTTTCTATGGCGGCGAGCAATTTGCCCTGGGGTTTTCCGCCTCCATTGGGACCCATGATTTCCCAGAACATGGTGTGGTTCCAATGGCCACCGCCATTGTTGCGAACAGCCATGGGGTACTGGCTCATATTGGTAAAAATGCTTTCCAGATCCAGGTTCTCCATTTCAGTGCCTGCAATGGCGTTGTTCAGGTTGGTAACATAGGCCTGATGGTGTTTGCTGTGATGGATTTCCATGGTCATCTGATCGATGTGGGGTTCGAGTGCATCATAAGCGTATGGAAGTGCACCCAGTACGTGTTTTCCTGATTGTGGTTTCATAACATT
>CAZFOI010000202.1:0-4063 GCA_964520605.1 uncultured Bacteroidales bacterium | reverse complement strand
AGAAGTGGGAACCCCTGATGCAATTGGCCGGCCGGTCCTTTGAGTCTGTTTTCTGGAACGATGCTTTCGGGTATCTGGCTGATTGCGTATATGAAGAAAACTGGGATCTCAGCGTAAGACCCAATCAGCTGATATGTGCTGCCATGCCCTTCAGCCCGCTTAACGAGCAAAAACGCAAAAAGGTGCTCGACATCGTACAAAAGGAACTCTTAACTCCAAGAGGCATACGTTCTCTGAGTCCCAGAGACAGCCGTTATAAGGGGCATTACTCAGGAGATCATACCCGCAGGGAAGAATGCCTGCATCAGGGTACGGCATGGCCCTGGTTGCTTGGAATGTTTGCCGATGCATGGATAACAGTCTATAAAGATGCCGGGATGGCATTTCTTTACGAACTGCTCAACAATTTCCAGGAAGTAATGAAGGAACATGGCATTGGATCCATTTCAGAAATTTATGACGGGGATCCGCCATACAAACCAAACGGCGCCATATCGTTTGCGCCGGGTGTGGCTGAAATCCTCAGGATTGTTCATATGACAAGCAAGAAGAAATTTAATAAAAGAAAGAAGTAATACACGATGAAAGTATTGATGTTTGGATGGGAGTTTCCACCGCATATTTCCGGTGGCCTTGGCACCGCCTCTTATGGTCTTACCAAGGCCCTTCTCAAGACAGGTTTGGAAATAATCTTTGTGGTTCCCAGGTTATACGGAGACGAGGAATCGGGCAGCATGCGCCTGGTAAATGCCTCAGATGTGGCGGTTAATTTCAGCCACGAGCAACTTACCGAATTCCAGGACAAGATTTCCTTTCTTGAGGTAGACTCTACCCTGGTTCCATATGTGGGAGAGGAATCCTATTTTAAAATTCTGGAGAACATTGAAAAGGGCGTAAGTGCAGAAAACCTGATTGAGAGTGCCGGCAAATTTGCCTTCTCAGGCGGATATGGCAAAAACCTAATGGAAGAAGTCCATCGATATGCCATGATTGGTGCGGCCATTGCCAGGGAGCATGAATTCGACATCATCCATTCCCATGACTGGCTAACCTATCTGGCAGGCGTTGAAGCCAAAAGGGTATCTGGCAAACCCCTGGTGGTGCATATGCATGCCACGGAGTTTGATCGTTCCGGGGAAAACATCAACCGTTTGGTTTATGATATAGAGAAAACCGGCATGGACCAGGCCGACATGGTTGTTGCCGTGAGCAACCTGACCCGCAACATCGTAATCAATCGTTATGGCATTGATCCAAAGAAAGTGGTAACGGTTCACAACGGAGTGGAACCCCAGGAAGCCAATAAGTGGGTTGATGCTGAAAAGAATGTAAAGGAAAAGATTGTAACCTTTCTGGGCAGGATCACTTACCAAAAAGGACCTGAATACTTCATTGAGGCCGCACACAAGGTGCTCAGGCGCAATCCCAATGTAAGGTTTGTCATGGCCGGAAGCGGAGACCTTCTGCCCAAAATGATCCGCAGGGTAGCAGAATTGGGCATGGCCACCCGCTTCCATTTTACAGGATTTCTCAAAGGAGATGATGTAGACAGGATGTTTGGCATGAGCGATGTGTATGTAATGCCCTCGGTTTCTGAGCCCTTTGGCATTTCGCCCCTTGAAGCCATGCGTTCCAATGTACCGGTAATCATTTCCAAACAATCAGGGGTGGCAGAGGTGTTGAAGCATGCCATAAAAGTTGATTTCTGGGATGTTGATGCCATGGCAGATGCCATTCACGCACTGGTGAGCTACCAGTCTCTTCCGGGAATGTTCAGCCGCTATGGGAAAGAAGAGGTAGACAATATCAAGTGGGACCATGCGGGAGTAAAAGTAAAAGAAATATATCAACGGGTATTGGGCGCCTGACAGGGCCTTCCCCCAAACTAAGAACACATGAAGTCAGTTTGTCTGTATTTCCAGGTACATCAGCCCTTCAGGCTGAGAACCTACCGTTTTTTCGATATCGGCAAGAACCATGATTATTTTGATGATTATGCCAACCGATTCATCATGCAGCAGGTGGCTGAAAAATGCTATATGCCTGCCAATGCTGCCCTGCTTGAATTGATCGAAAAACACCAGGGTGCCTTCAGGGTAAGTTTTTCCATTTCAGGCTGTGCACTTGACCAGTTTGAGATGTACGCTCCCCAGGTAATAGACAGTTTCAGGGCTTTGGCCAAAACAGGTTGTGTAGAATTTCTTACCGAAACCGAGTTTCACAGCCTTGCCTCACTCAAGGCAGAGCATGAGTTCAGGGAACAGGTGGCCATACACAGCAAGCGGATTCAAAAACTGTTCGGCTACAAACCAACCGTTTTCCGCAATACCGAGCTGATATACTCGAATCAGATTGGAGACATGGTATATGATATGGGCTATCAGACCATGATTACAGAGGGAGCCAAGCATGTGCTGGGATGGAAAAGTCCGAATTATCTGTATTGCTCGGCAAGCAACCCCAAGCTCAGGCTGCTGCTGAAGAACTTCCAGCTTTCTGACGATATCGCCTTCCGTTTTTCTGAACGCCGCTGGAGTGAATGGCCGCTGACTGCTGAAAAATTTGCCGGCTGGCTGAAAGCCACCAATCCAAAGGAAGAAGTCATCAATCTGTTTATGGATTATGAGACCTTCGGAGAACACCAGTGGGCAGAAACCGGCATCTTCGAGTTTCTTAAGGCATTCCCGGGCATTGTGCTAAACGAAGGCGGTATTACATTCCGCACCCCATCTGAAGTGTCTGCAAGCCTCCAACCGGTTGCCACACTGAATGTGCCCTATCCCATTTCCTGGGCTGATGAAGAGCGTGATTTGACAGCCTGGCTCGGCAATGAGATGCAAAACGAGGCTTTTAACAAAGTGAACGCCCTTACCGACAAGGTAATGGCCAGCAATGATCCCGTTCTGATCCGCGATTGGCGTTACCTTCAAACCTCCGATCATTTTTACTATATGTGCACCAAATGGTTTTCGGATGGCATGGTGCATCGTTATTTTAACCCATACGCTTCTCCTTACGATGCCTTTATCAATTACATGAATGTTTTGTCTGATTTTATCATCAGGGTTGGAGACATTGAGGTTGTTCCCAAAAAAACCCGGAAAAAGCCTGTTAAAAAAGCAATTTAGCTGTAAACCAAATCAATAACCAGGCAGACAGGCAGGGCGTAGTCAATACGCCGGCAGGTCTGCTTTTTTTTTCGTATCTTTAAGCCTTTTTTCGAAGCTTGAGATTATCAAAATATTTTATCCATATCAATGAAAGACAACGTTTTAAAGCCAGATTACCTGTTTGAAATATCCTGGGAGGTTTGCAACAAGACCAATGGCATACACCAGGTAATCAGCCAGAAGGCGAAGCATTTTGTTAAGCAATACAACGACCATTATATCTGCATCGGCCCTGATGTGTGGATGGAAACCCACGGCAACCCGGAATTCGAAGAAGACCGTTTTTTGTACCGGTCGTGGAGGGAGCAGGCCGAAAAAGACGGCATTCACCTCAGGATAGGCCGTTGGAAGGTTCCCGGAAACCCGGTGACCATATTGGTGGATTTCACACCCCTGTTCGGAGAAAAAGACAAAATATTTACTGAGCTTTGGCTTAAATATGGTCTGAACTCCCTTAGCGGACAATGGGATTATACCGAACCGGCAATGTTTGGTTATGCTGCCGGCAAGCTGATTGATCATTTTTGTGATCACCACCTGGCAGCTACCGATCGGCTTACGGCCCAGTTTCATGACTGGAACGCCGGATCAGGGGTTTTGTATTTAAGGGATAAGCTGCCTCAGGCCGGGGTGGTTTTCACCCTGCATCAACCCATACTTGAACAAACCCTGGCAAAGCTTGAAAAAACCACCGAAGGGATTGAAAACCCCACCCAGGCTGAAGCCCGGGCTCAGGATATGGGTATTGCCTCCAAGTTCAGCCTGGAACAGACATCGGTAAAACATGCCGATTGCTTTACCGCTGTGAGCCCGTCTGTTGCCCAGCTGACAAAAAAGATTTACGCAAGGGAAGCAGACGCCCTTACGGTTTTGCCTGATGAAGGTGATAATGC
>CAZFOI010000201.1:0-4080 GCA_964520605.1 uncultured Bacteroidales bacterium | reverse complement strand
GTCGTTGCACATTGTGGATTACCCTGGAAATGCTTTCCAGTTCACGTGCCATTAAGTATCCGAATACGCTCTTGCCGGGGAAAAAGCGGGCAATGATGGTGGTTGATGCGTGGGCACGGTGGGCGGTGCCAAAGGCATCGTTTACATATACATCTGCAAGGGCGGCCAGTTTGGATGCAAAAACTTCATCTCCCTTGGTCTCTTCCTTGTAAAACCTCAGGTTTTCGAGCAACAGTACCTGACCGGGTTTTAATGCAGCCGACATCTCAGAGGCCTCCTTTCCTATGCAGTCGGGAGCAAAGAGGACATGGGTGTTTAGCAAAGCGGAAAGATGTTCGCAAAGATGTCTCAGCGAAAACCTGTCTTCCGGCCCTTCCTTGGGCCTGCCAAGGTGAGACATCAGGATTACTGATCCGCCATCCTGACGGATTTTTTCAATTGAGGGGATGGCTGCCCGGATGCGTGAGTCATCGGTTATTCGCATATTGGCATCAAGAGGAACGTTAAAATCGACCCGCATGATGGCTTTTTTTCCGGAGAAATTTATTTTTTCGATGGTATTCATTTGGCAGATTGGGATTAATTTGAGAATGCTGATTTGTCTGAATCGGCTCTTAAAAAAAAGCCTTATTTTTACACCCTGGCTTCCAGGTTTGGGTATTGTAAAATTACACATTTTCGCTTTACATGACTTTTTTTCCCGATTCGATCATTTCAAAACTGCCCAATACAGCAACATCGGTTTTTGCTGTAATGACGGGTATGGCAAATAGGCACAAAGCCATTAACCTCGCTCAGGGATTTCCTGATTTCCCGGTTTCAGGCAAATTGATCAGTCTGGTTTCCGATGCCATGAAAAAAGGACACAATCAATACGCACCCATGCCGGGAGTCATGCCTCTGAGAGAGCAAATTGCCATAAAAACCGAGTCCTTATATGGTGCGGCATACTGTCCGGAAAAGGAGATTACGGTAACTGCGGGTGCCACACAGGCCATATTTACGGCCATAACCGCTTTTGTAAGGGACGAAGACGAGGTGATTGTTTTTGAACCGGCTTATGACAGCTATGTGCCGGCCATACGCCTGAATGGCGGAATGCCCATCCCTTTTCGATTGAAACACCCGGATTACAGCATTGACTGGGATGAAGTTAAGCGGCTGATCAGTTCGCGTACGCGCATGATCATTATCAATACACCCCATAACCCCACTGGAACCGTTCTGACAGAACACGACATGGCTGCCCTTGAAAAAATTACACGAAATTCAGGCATCCTGGTTTTGTCTGATGAGGTATATGAACACATCATCTTCGACGGGCTCAGGCATGAAAGTGTTTGCCGCTATCCCGGCCTGGCAGAGAGAAGCCTGGTGGTTTGCTCGTTTGGGAAGACCTTTCATGCTACCGGGTGGAAAACCGGTTATTGCCTGGCTCCTGAGGCACTCATGAAAGAGTTTCGAAAAACCCATCAGTTTATGGTATTTGCCAGCAATACGCCCGTTCAGTATGCATTGGCAGAATTTCTGAAGGATGCCTCAAACTATAGCGGTCTTGAAGCCTGGTTCCAGGCCAAAAGAGATGCATTTGCCGGTTTGCTCTCCGGATCAAGGTTTGGCCTCACACCGGCAAAAGGGACCTATTTTCAGTTGCTTGATTATGGAAAAATCAGTGAGGATGACGAAATGGATTTTGCCACTTATCTGGTAGAAACCCATAAGGTGGCAGCCATCCCCAATTCGGCCTTTTATGCCAAACCCGTAAACAATAAGACCCTCAGGTTTTGCTTTGCCAAATCTGATGAAACCCTTGAAAAAGCTGCGGAGATACTATGCAAAATCTAAATATTGCCCTGATACAAACCCCCCTGCATTGGGAGTCTGCAAAGGAAAACCTGGAAATGTTTTCGGGAAAATTGTCGGAAATCAATCAGCCGGTCGATCTGGTGGTATTGCCTGAAATGTTTACCAGTGGATTTACCATGGAGCCTGCCAGAGTTGCGCAAACCATGGATGGGGAGGCTATTGGCTGGATGAAAAGCAAGGCTGCATCCCTGGGGGCAGTGATAACCGGCAGTCTGGTAATTGAAGATGGGGGGTATTTTTATAACCGGTTGATCTGGATGCAGCCAGACGGCAGCTGCCAGTATTACGATAAGAGGCACTTGTTTTCTTTTGCAGGAGAAGACAAATTTTATACTGCAGGAAATGAAAGAAAGATTTTCCAATTGCATGGCTGGAAAATTCTTCCGATAATCTGCTTTGATCTGCGTTTTGCTTCCTGGTGCAGAAACCAATATACTGAAGACGGTGGTTTTGACTATGACCTCATGTTGGTGGTTGCCAATTGGCCTGATGTCAGAAGTCATGCCTGGCGGGTTCTGCTGATGGCAAGGGCAATAGAAAACCAGGCCTATGTAGCCGGGATCAACAGGGTAGGGGAGGATGGGAACGCCGTGAGTTATTCCGGCGACTCTGCAGTAATTGATCCAAGGGGAGAAAACCTCAGCAATTTGTTGCCATACTCGGAAATGTCCGAAGTGGTTATCCTTCCCCGTTGTCCTTTGGACAGTTACAGGGATTCATTCAGGCCCTGGATGGAATGGGATTAAACCCCTTCTACATCAGGCTCTACCCTGAGATTATCTATGATGAAGTTTTGCCTTTCAGGACTGTTCTTCCCCATATAGAAAGACAGCATCTCGCTGATGCCGGTGTCTTTGCGCAATATCACCGGATCCAGTCGAATATTCTTTCCGATAAAATGTTTGAATTCATCGGGAGATATTTCTCCAAGTCCTTTGAATCGGGTAATCTCGGGTTTCCCTCCCAGACTGCCTATGGCCTCTGTCTTCTCTTTTTCGGAATAACAATAGATGGTTTGCTGCTTGTTTCTTACCCTGAACAGAGGCGTTTGCAGTATATACAGGTGGCCGTTTCTGACAAGATCGGGAAAGAACTGAAGGAAAAAAGTTAGCAGAAGCAGCCGGATATGCATACCGTCTACATCAGCATCCGTAGCAACTACCACGTTGTTATACCTGAGATCTTCGATGCTGTCTTCAATATTCAGGGCTGCCTGCAGCAGGTTAAACTCTTCGTTTTCATAAACAATTTTCTTGGTTAGCCCGTAACTGTTCAATGGCTTGCCTTTGAGGCTGAAAACAGCCTGAATGTTAACATCCCTTGCTTTGGTAATGGAGCCACTGGCTGAGTCGCCCTCGGTAATAAACAAGGTAGTCTCCAGTCTTTGGGGATGATTGTCGTTGTAATGAACCCGGCAGTCCCTGAGCTTTTTGTTGTGCAGACTGGCTTTTTTCACCCTCTCGCGGGCAATTTTCTTGATACTTGCCAAATCCTTACGCTCTCGCTCTGACTGCATGATCTTCCTGAGCAAAGATTCGGCTGTCTCAGGATGCATATGCAGGTAATTGTCGAGCCTGCGTTTGACCACGTCGTTTATATAGTTTTTTATTGTGGGTCCATCCGGTTCCATGTGTTGTGAACCGAGCTTGGTTTTGGTCTGGGATTCAAAGACGGGTTCCTGCACTTTGATGCTGAGTGCTACCACTATGGATGTTTTGATGTCATTGGCATCAAAATCTTTCTTGTAAAACTCCCTTATGGTCTTGTTGAGGCTTTCGCGAAAGGCAGCCTGATGCGTGCCCCCCTGGGTGGTATGCTGGCCGTTGACAAAGGAGAAGTATTCCTCTGAGTACTGTGAAGCGCTGTGAGAAAAGGCAAATTCCAGATCGTCTTCCTGAATGTGGATTACCGGATAACACAATTCTGAATCTATGTTGCGGTTCAGAAGATCGAGCAGGCCGTTTTGGGCCTGCATTTTTATCCCATTGAAAACGATGGTAAGTCCCCGGTTCAGAAAGACATAGTTCCAAAGAAGCTTTTCTATATAATCATTGATAAAGCGGAATCTTCCAAAAACAGTTTCATCAGGTAAAAACCTTACAGCCGTTCCGCTTCTCTGCTGGCTCTCTGCTACCTGGCTTTCTTCAATGAGTTCGCCCTTGCGAAAGAAAGCCGTCTTGCATTTCCCCTCCCGATAAGACTCAATCCGGAACC
>CAZFOI010000200.1:0-4088 GCA_964520605.1 uncultured Bacteroidales bacterium | reverse complement strand
GAGGCGCTGGCCGACAGGGTGCAGCATCAGGCTGATGCTGTGTTTTAGAACAAAGCGTTTGAAAAAATATAGTCCGGTAAAGGCAAACATGCCGGCCTTGGGAAGGAATACCAGCAGAACGGCTGCCTTGATCCAGAAAAACATGCGGTAGCGCACGTGAACTTCGGGATCCATGCGCTGCAGGTATAATCCGTAAACAAGCAGAAAGACCAGAAGCAATCCATCAACGGCCCACCAGGCCCCTGATGCAGCCTTGCGCCACTTTCTGAGACGGGGATGGCCAAAAAGGATGCGAAGCCCCCTGAAGGCCAGAAGGTCAGTGACCAGAAGCACGAAAAAAAGCGTCAACAAAGAATAAATCATACAAAACAATAAAAAAACCTAACCAAAGCCCCCCGGGCGTAAACTTATCCCGTAAATTTGCAGCTGGGGAAAACCCCTTACCCAAAGCCCCCGGGAACGCAAGGCTTACAATCAATTTCCGTGCCGGGTTTTGAGGCTGCAAAATTAATGATAATTAGGCAATTAACAGCCAAACATCACAAATTGTTCAACCCATGGATACCATCATTTACGAAGGCTATTTTGTACTGTTTCTGATCATCAGCCTGGGTCTGGTTTTGGGCAATGTAAAATTCAGGGGATTTTCCCTGGATATTTCCGCCGTCATTTTTGTGGCCCTCGCCCTGGGCCATTTTGGCTTTTTGGTGCCCACCTCATTCCAGCACATCGGACTGTTGCTCTTTATCTTTACCATTGGTATCCAGGCCGGACCGGGCTTCTTTGACGCCTTTAGAAAATTCGGGAGGCAGTTGTTGCTGGTTTGTGTGATGCTGGTCTCGATAGCCGCCCTGCTGAGTTATTTACTGGGAAAACTTTTTGACATTGAGCCCTTTCTGGGAGTCGGTCTTTTTAACGGGGCGCTGACCAGCACCCCCGGACTGGCTGCCGCCATTGACATCACTGGCTCTCCCCTGGCCCCCATCGGATATGGGGTGGCCTACCCCGCCGGTGCCGTACTGGCCATTTTGGTAATTCATCTTTTGCCGATGCTCTTTCGCATCGACATGAAAAAAGAGGACAAACAATATCAGGACCAGCTTGCCGAAGAATTCCCGGAGGTATTCAATCGCAACCTGGTGGTGGAGAATCCCAATCTGGATGGAAAATCATTAAGGGAAATTGAACTGGGCAGCATGACCGGGGCTGTGATTTCCCGCGTAATGCACGATGGCAGGACATTTACCCCCGTTGGTAACACACGCCTTTTTCTGGGTGATGTGGTTAAGGTTGTTGGAAATACCGCATCGCTGCAAAAAGCCTCGGTGATGATAGGATCCGAGAGCAAGCAGGAAATTCCTCTGGCCGACACCTATGAAGTAAACTGGGTTTTGGTTACCAATAAAGATGTTATAAACAAAAGCCTTCAATCCCTGAACCTTACGGCTTATTACGGAGGCACCATCACCCGCATCCGCCGCAGCGGCATCGACCTGAGTCCCAACAGAACCTTTAAGCTGCGCTTTGGCGATAAGGTGCTGCTGGCCTGCGAAAAAGAGAATATGAAAAAGGTGATGAAGCTGCTGGGCAATGATGAAAAACGCTTAAAAGAGACTGACTTTCTGCCCATCAGCCTGGGGATCGTGATCGGGGTATTGGTCGGGCTGATTCGTTTTCCGGTATTCGGTCTGTTCGAGTTCAGCCTTGGTCTTACCGGTGGGGTATTGACCTCTGCCCTGCTGCTCAGCCGAATAGGCAAGACCGGTCCGGTTATCTGGTCGATGTCGGGAAGCGGCAACCAGCTCTTGCGTAAAATGGGCCTGTTGCTGTTTCTGGCAGCCGTAGGCACTCAGGCCGGGGCACATATGGCCGAGACCCTGACAGAATACGGATGGAAACTGTTATGGATAGGCATCGCCATTACGGTGCTGCCCATGATCATTACCGCCCTGGTAGGCCGCTTTGTGATGAAGATGAATTTCTCTACCCTGCTGGGTGTAATTGCCGGCAGCATGACCAGCACCCCCGGCTTAGCCGCTGCCGATGCCCGTACCGACACCGACGCCGCCTCCGTTGGCTACGCCACCGTATATCCCATGGCATTGGTGTTGATGATAGTGTTTTCGCAGATTTTGGCAGGGTTATAGTTCGTAGTACGTAGTACGTAGTTCGTAGAAAAGAGATAATAAAGCACCAACAACTACGAACCACGAACTACGAACTAACCACCACGAACTACGTACTATGTACTACGAACTCTCTAATATCTTGCTGGTTGGTTTTTTTCGGGGGTTGTTTGTTTTATGAATTCGCGGATGTCGTCGTTGGAGGTTTTGAGGTCTTCGGCGCGAAGGTACATCATATGCCCGCTGTGGTATCCTTTGAAAGAAAGGCGGTCTTTGAGGCGGCCGGAGGGATCAAGGTGCCACATGGTGTATTTGGCATTAAAGTAGGTGGTGGCTCCGTCGAAATAGCCGGCCTGGATCAGGGTATGCAAGAAGGGATTCTGGGCCATGGCCTGACGCAGGTTTTCCCCTGTACGGTCTCCTTCATTGTCCCAGGGCCTGACGGGCCCAAAGATATTGTACTTAACGTCGGTTTCGTATTTCAACACGTTTCGGATATAGTGGTTGATGGCCGGGGTAAAGGAATGCATCCATGAAGCCATTTCGGCATTGAAATCTGGCTGTGTGCCGGCATCCAGGCGGTCGATGCCCTTGTAACGAGAATCCAGCCTGCCAACGGTAAATCCTTCATCACGCAAGAGATCCTTCCAGAAAAACTGGGTGGGCACATCCAGAAAGTGCTGGGCCACGCTTTGCTCCTTAAGGCCTGAATAGCGGCTGAACTGACGGATGGCCTCGCTGCGCTGCTCCGGGGTAGCCCAGGCCCCCATGGCTATAACGGGCAGCAGGCTGCTTACAGCATAATCTTCCGCCTGCTCCAGCACCTGCTCAAGCGACAGCTGCTGGAGATCGGCCGGTAGTTTGTTGTGGTACCAGGCTACGGCAGCATAATATGGAAGCCTGTTGGCCATGTTTACCGGGCCATTGCGATCGATGCCAAGGCCTGTGGGCGACACCAGCACAACACCGTTCAGGTACATGCCGCTGCCCTGAAGGGCCAGGGCCAGACCTGAAACCCTGGTGGTACCATAGCTCTCTCCAATCAAATATTTGGGCGATGGCCAGCGATTGGCCCTGGTAACAAATGCCTGAATCCACTCCGATAAGTAGCGGATGTCCTGATTTACGCCAAAGAACTGCTCCCGTTTGGCCTCCGGATCAACAATGCGGGAGTAGCCGGTATTTACAGGATCAACATACACGATATCGGCCACATCCAAAATGGAATGGGGGTTTTCCTGGTAGCCATAGGGCTGCAAAGGGTATCCCTCGCTGTCGATTCTCAGGTGGTAGGGTCCAGTATAAGCCAGGTGCATCCACACCGAAGCTGAACCGGGACCACCATTGAATGAGAACACTATTGGCCGGGAGTCTTTGTCGCGCACATCGGATCTTTCGTAAAACGTATAAAACAGGGTGGCCACAGGCTTACCGGCATCGTCCCAAACAGGCATGGTACCTGTTTTCGCGGTATATGGAACCCTTAGGCCATTTATGTTGATGCTGTGCTGGATTATAACTTGTGATTCTACCGGAATTTTGCGATCGCTTGCCCGGGCAGTGGATGCAAAAACGATCATTACAGTCAAAAGGGTAAGGGTTCTGATCATGGCATTGGTATTTTTGGTTAGCAGACAGGCGAATATAGAAAAAATATTATAATGATATATGCAGTTTGTGGAGGGAGCGGCCGGGAATAAAAAAGCCCCGGCCACAAACGGGGCCGGGGCTTTACCAATGCAACAAGCTATTTGCGGGTAATCACAATCACCTTGTCGTGGCCATACTTCTGGCGGGCGGCTTCTCCTGCCACTACTTCCATATGGCTGATTTCATCAGGACGGATCAGGGAATTAATTTCTATTTTATCCTTGATTACCACTAGTTTACCATCAATCACCAGAACAATATCATTTGAGGCAGCGGGTTTTTCCCCTTCAACTTTGGTGGCAGTACCGTCTC
>CAZFOI010000199.1:1257-4102 GCA_964520605.1 uncultured Bacteroidales bacterium | reverse complement strand
CCATCATTCAATTACCCCACGGCCGCCAAACGGAATGGATCAGACTCTCCCAATCGCATATTCACTTCTGGCGTGAATTTCGAGTTTCTGGAGAAGTGGCCGCCATCAAAGGCATTCGTGCTGACTGCCTGCAAGCTCAACTGGTTCCGGTATTCCTCCCGCAAAGACTCTTCATTCATTTACCCTGCAACGACCAATTTGTAAGGATCAGGCATTCCGAATTGCAGTTTTCGAAATTCACTTTTAAGGTGAATTCCGGTTTTTGGGAGCCGCAGGTCTTGCCCGCCAGCCGGGCCATCCAGACCAGGCCTTAAATTGGCAAATTCACTTCCAGAGTGAATTTCGAATATAGCGAAAAGGAGATGCTATCCCTCACGCCATGGCCCATCATTCAATTACCCCACGGCCGCCAAACGGAATGGATCAGACTCTCCCAATCACAGGTTCACTTCCAGAGTGAATTTCGAATATAGCAAAAAGGAGATGCTATCCCTCCCGGTCGGACCGCTAGGATTATTTGCAAACCTGATTTATAATGCGCAAATTTCAGGCATAGCCAGGCCAGGAGCTGAGTCAGCCGCCGCCCGTTTCAGACCGCTTGCAGCCATTGGATTGTCAGGAGAGAAGAATAGCCGTATTTTGGATGTTCAGTGCAAATGAATCAATCCAATGAGAAGGGCTTACCAAAGACTGAAGAACCGGACCAAAGCGAGTACGCAGCTTCGGGAAAATATTGATGCCATGAACATCACCCAAAAGGATTTTGCCTGGATTATGGGAATACAGCCATCCCGGCTTTCTGAAATACTCAACGGGAGAAGACCGATTACGGTTGGCTTTGCGGTTTTATGCGGGTATGTTTTGGGCATTGAGCCTCATTCCTGGCTCAGAATGCAGATAGAATTGGAGATAACCAGGACCAGGTTCAGGGTGGAAACCATCCTGAGATGGATGGCGATCAGGGAGAGGCTGAAAAAGTACAGGGCGGGGGTCAAGCCGGTTCACAGGTATAAACCATCAACCAAAAAATATTTAAAACCCGTTAAGCCGGAGAAGGGAGAATCGCTTTTTTCCTCCTGGGAATGGCTCTTTAGATGAACTATGTTGCAAACGCCCGATAAGTGAACGGAGATTCCCTGCAACTGCTTTGCCCAGACCCGCTCAGTGAACGGAGATTCCCTGCAACTGCTTTGCCCAGACTCGCTCAGCGAACAGAGATTCCCTGCAACAGCTTTGCCCAGGCCCGCTCAGCGAACGGAGATTCCCTGCACCTGCTTTGCCCAAACCCTTTCAGTGAACGAGGGTTACCTGCAGTTGGATCATTAACCAGGCATGCCTTTTGGGGTATGTTTCTTTGATTTGCCGATTTCTTTCCGTGAAAGGCCGGAATGTTCCGACGCTTTGTGCTGCAACGCATTTAAATGTAAGAAGTTTTTTAATGCCACACGGCCAATTGTCTCAAAATTTTAACTTTACACGAAATTTCTCTGCATGCTACAGGATTTGTTTACCCTTTCTTTGGAACATATGCTGCTGGTGGTGGTGGCCGGCATTGTTTGTGGCTTCATCAACACCCTGGCCGGAAGCGGGTCTCTGATCAGCCTGCCGATATTGATGTTTATCGGGCTTCCGCCCAATGTGGCCAATGGAACCAACCGCATCGGGATATTTTTTCAGAATATTGTAAGCACCTCCAATTACCACAGGCAAAAGGTGCTGGATGTGCCCATGGGCCTGCAGGTGGCCATACCTTCGGTTCTTGGCAGCATCCTGGGTGCTTTTGTGGTACTGGAGCTTCCCGACAGATTTGTTGAGATCAGCGTTGGTATTGTGCTTTTTGTGATGCTGATTCCCATGTGGTTTAACCCCAAAAGGTGGCTGGAGGGGAAAGACCTGAGCAGGCATAAGATTAACAAGCCCCTGAGGTTTCTGGTGTTTTTCCTGATTGGGGCATACGGTGGGTTTATTCAGGCCGGGGTGGGCATCTTTCTGCTATCGGCCCTGGTGCTGAACGCCGGATACAACCTGGTTAAGGCCAATGCATTAAAGGTTTTTATAAACCTGATTTTTACACCATTTGCCCTTGGGGTATTTATTCTTCAGGGCCAGATAGACTGGGGTGTGGGGCTTACCCTGGCCCTGGGGAATGCCATCGGGGCCTATTTTGCAAGCCGTTGGGCGGTGAGCTGGGGTCCGGCCTTTGTGCGCTGGGTGGTCATGGTGGTGGTTGTGCTGGCCGGAGGCAAGTTGTTGTTTTTCTGATCACAGGGCGGTTTTTTCGGGGGTTTTAAGGAAGAATCCGGCTCACCTGGATTGCTTTTCAAAGTTTTGTATCTTTGAAAATTGCGGAACAACATCAACCTATGTTACAATGGTATGCCATTTATACCCGTTCGCGTTTTGAAAAACGCACCCATGGATTGTTGATACAAAGGGGTATTGAGGCGTATATTCCGCTGGTAAAAGCCTGGAGGCTCTGGAGCGATCGCAAAAAGCAGGTGGAGGTGCCCCTGCTGTCGTCTTACCTTTTTGTAAGGGTTGATGCCGGCAATCATAATGAGATGCTGCATGTGCTGAATACTCCCGGAGTGGTCCGCTTTATCTCTTTTGAGGGAAGGCCCGTTCCCATACCGGAGCATCAACTGGATGCCCTGAAACGCATCAGCAAAGAAGGGATTGACATGGTGGCTCTGGACGAAACACCTCCCCCGGGTGCGCCGGTAATGATTGAATCCGGACCCCTAAAAGGTCTTTACGGGGAAGTGGCGAATGTAGGGAAAGGGAAAAAACTGGTGATTCGCATTGATGTACTGGATAAGTGTATTACCGTGAATGTGCCGATGAA
>CAZFOI010000199.1:0-1157 GCA_964520605.1 uncultured Bacteroidales bacterium | reverse complement strand
GTAGTTGGGGCGAGGCCGAATTTTGTTAAGATTTCCCCTATAGACAAGGCATTTAAAAAATACGGCAGGGCGGTGAACCATATGATCTGCCATACGGGTCAGCATTTTGATGATGCGATGTCGAAGGTGTTTTTTGATGAGCTGAAAATGCCCAAGCCCGAATTTTATCTTGGGGTAGGAGGGGGCAGCCATGCCAGCCAGACGGCCCGCATCATGCTGGAGCTGGAGAAGGTGCTTGAGGCAGAACGCCCCGATCTGGTAATCGTTCCGGGAGATGTAAACTCTACCCTGGCGGCTGCACTTACAGCGTCCAAAATGTGCATTCCGGTGGCCCATGTGGAGGCGGGGCTTAGAAGTTTCGACAGAACAATGCCGGAAGAGATCAACCGGGTGGTTGCCGATGAGGTGTCTGACTATCTGTTTGTGACCGAGCACAGCGGCATTCGCAACCTCAGGGATGAAGGGGTAGACGAAGACCGCATTTATTTTGTGGGCAATACCATGATAGACACCCTGGATGCGCATTATGAGCTGATTGAGGCCTGCGATGTGACAGACCGGATGAAGCTTAAAAAAGAGGAATATATTGTGGCCACCTTTCACCGGCCAACCAACGTAGATGATAAGGAAAACCTGGAGGCCCTGATGGACTGCCTGAGCCGCCTGGCATCTGAGCGTAAGGTGGTGTTTCCGGTGCATCCGCGTACCCGCAAGAATCTGGAGGCCTATGGCCTGGCTGGATCCATGCACAAGAACCTGATCCTTACCCCGCCCATGGGATACATAGACTTTTTATCGCTGATGCGCTATGCGGAACTGGTGATTACAGACAGTGGCGGGATACAGGAAGAGACCACCTATATGAACGTACAATGCATCACGGTGCGCAAGAACACCGAACGGCCGGTTACCATAGATGTGGGTACCAACCACCTGGTGGGCACCGACCTTGAGAAGGTGGAGCGGGTTGCCAGGGATGTGCTCTCGGGCATCACCAAACCGGGCCGCATTCCCGAACTTTGGGATGGCAAGGCTGCGAAAAGGATAGCCGAGATTATTATGGCCGATGCCGGGGCCTGAGGCCGGGATGCAATCTCCCTGCCTGATGGCAAGATTGTTTTATGTACCTTTGCGGGGTGAAAATAATAACCGATGTC
>CAZFOI010000198.1:0-4125 GCA_964520605.1 uncultured Bacteroidales bacterium | reverse complement strand
GCTGAACCAGGGCGGGCTTCACACAATCTGTGAAAGCGGTGCCTGTCCCAATAAGGGAGAGTGCTGGGCGGCCGGAACGGCCACCTTTATGATTCTGGGCAATATCTGCACCAGAAGCTGCCGTTTTTGCAATGTGGCTACCGGCAAACCCCTTCCCGCCGATCCCGAAGAACCTCAAAGGGTGGCCTCAGCCGTAAAAAGCCTGGGGGTTAAACATTGTGTAATCACCTCTGTTGATCGCGACGATCTGCCCGACGGAGGGGCTGGCATATGGGCGCAAACCATTGCCGCCATAAGAGAAGCATCTCCCGGAACCACCATTGAGGCTCTGATTCCGGATTTTAAGGGCAAGAAAGATGCTTTGAATCTTTTGGTTGATGCCGGCCCGGAGGTACTTTCTCACAATCTGGAGACTGTAAGGCGCTTAACCCCGATGGTAAGGGTTTATGCCGATTATCAAACCAGCCTTTCGGTAATTTCCTGGATTGCCCAAAACTCCACGATCAGAACCAAATCAGGCCTTATGCTGGGACTTGGAGAAACCGATGATGAAGTCCTTGAGGCCATGGACGATTTGCTTGAAGCAGGTTGCCAGGTGCTTACCCTGGGCCAGTACCTGCAGCCCACCGTCAGGCATCTGCCGGTAGCCCGCTATGTAAGTCCCGAAGACTTTGATCGGCTGGGCGCAATTGCCCGGCAGAAAGGCTTTCGGTTTGTAGAGAGTGCACCCTTGGTTCGTTCTTCCTACCACGCTGAAAAACATGTATAATTCTATGTGGATAAAAAGATATATTACCAGAATTCTGGCCATTGGATGTATGGGATTGATGATTGCGGGTGCAACAGTCAATGCCTTCCCGGATAATGAATTTGAAGTGCATATCAATGGTAGTTGCACCCATGTGTGGCCCTGTACTCCGATAGTGGGAGCAGCCCGAACGGAAATGTATTTTCCCGCGCTTCAGGGCAAGCGCATCGGGTTTGCAGGGAACCATACCTCCTTGATTAACGGGGTTCATGTGGTAGACAGCATGATCTCAGCAGGTCTTAATATTGACAGGGTTTTCAGCCCCGAGCACGGTTTCAGGGGACAGGCAGCGGCCGGTGAAAGGGTGGAAAGCGGAATTGACAAACAAACCGGTTTGCATGTAATAAGCCTTTATGGTCAGAACCGGCGCCCCACTCCGGAGCAGATAAGAGGGCTTGATATTATTGTATTTGATATACAGGATGTGGGCGTAAGGTTCTATACCTATATTTCGACCATGGCCCTGATCATGCAGGAAGCAGCCCGGGCAGGCATTCCTGTTATGATTCTTGACAGACCCAATCCCCTGGGATTTTATGTAGACGGTCCCATACTGGAGCAGCAACACGCCTCTTTTGTAGGCATGCATCCGGTGCCGGTGGTGCACGGAATGACCATTGGTGAGTATGCCCTGATGCTCAATGGAGAGGGCTGGGTAGGGGGCAATCTGCGCTGTGAGCTTACCGTTATTCCGGTCCTTGGTTATACCCATTCCTGCCGATACGATTTGCCTGTGGCCCCATCGCCCAACCTTCCGGATATGCGATCAGTTTATCTGTATCCATCCATTTGCTTTTTCGAAGGAACCGATATCAGCCTGGGCAGGGGAACGCCAAATCCTTTTCAGGTTTTCGGGCATCCGGCACTGGATCCTTCCTTGTTTCCATACAGATTCACCCCCAGAAGTGTTTCAGCCGCGCCAAATCCGCCCCAGCTGAACATTTTGTGTCACGGACGTGATTTAAGCGGCATCCCGCTTGAGGAACTCAGAACCTGGAACCGCATTCGTTTAGATTATTTGCTTGAAGCCTATACCCATTTCCCTGACAAATCCCGGTTTTTTATCAACTTCTTTGAACTACTTGCCGGAACCACTGCCCTGCGTCATCAGATTCTGGCCGGGGTAAGCCAGGAAAAAATCCGTGAAACATGGCAGAAAGACCTCGACAGCTTCAGGAAAATTCGCTCAAAATACCTGCTTTATCCTGATTTTGAATAAACCGCTTACCATATCCGGGGCATACAGGCAAACCAGGGATTTGCTGCTTGGTCTGTATCCTGAAAGAGAATCCACTTCGCTTTCCAATGTGCTGTTCCGGGATCTACTGGGTATTTCTCCTGATTTAAGGGTATTGAACCCCGGCAGCATGCTGCCGGAGCATCAGGCAATTGCCCTTCAGATGGCCACCAGACGCCTGCTCAGCCATGAACCCATACAGTACATTATCGGGAAGAAGCGTTTTCTTGATGCCGACATCAGCGTAAAACCTGGCGTGCTGATACCCCGGGGAGAAACCGAGCAACTCGTAAGCTGGACCATAGACAGAATACAGGCCTTAAGCCCTGGGAACAACCTTCACATACTTGATGTGGCCTGCGGCAGCGGATGCATCGCCACAGCACTGGCCATGCAGTTTCCCACCGCCAGGGTGTTTGCCCTGGATAAATTTGAAGATGCAGTTGAGATGACAAAACACAATGCATTGAATAACAATGTATCAGTGAGTGCTTCTGTTTGGGATGTTTTTGATTCTCCGGAGCAATTTCCGTGGCCGGATGTTCGCTTTGATCTGCTCATAAGCAATCCACCTTATGTAACCGATAGTGAGCAGGCCTTAATGGCCCCCAATGTATTGGAATATGAGCCCCACCACGCCCTGTTTGTGCCCGATTGCCACCCTTTGGTCTATTACCGGGCCATTGCCGGCCTTGGGCGTTTGTTTCTGAAACCCGGAGGCATGCTTAGTTTTGAGATTAATGAAGCTTTTGGCAGTGAAATGATGCAACTGCTGATAATGGAGGGATACAACAATCCTGTTATTGCAAATGATATACATGAAAAACCAAGGTTTGCTGCCGGATGGTTGCCTGTCAATCCTTAATCTTCCAGAGACTCCCTGATGGCTGATACAAATCTCTGAATGTCTTCTTCGGTTGTATTGAAAGAAGTCATCCAGTGAACTTCATTGCTGCCCTCATCCCAGACATAAAAGAAATACTTAAGCAGGAGCTTTTCAATGGCACTGGAAGGCACCCGGGCGAATACTGCGTTGGTTTCAACGGCTTGTGTGATGGTTATCCGGGGTATTTTCAATAATTCCTTATACAACATGGTGGCCATTTTGTTGGCATGCCGGGCATTGTTGAGCCAAAGATCATTTGCTAACAGGGCATTTAGCTGGGCGCTGATATAACGCATTTTAGAAGCAAGCTGCATGCTCTGTTTCCGGGTATATTCAAATGATTCTGCCAATGACGGATTTAAAAACACCACGGCTTCTCCTAGCAAAAGACCATTCTTTGTACCACCAAATGAAAGCACATCAACGCCGGTATCCGACAGCATTTCTTTTAGACCCACACCCAGGCTGGCGGCAGCATTGGCAATGCGCGCGCCGTCTACATGAAGAAACATCTGATGCTCTTTGGCAAATGCCGCCATGGCAGCAATCTCCTCCACGGTATATACCGTACCCAGTTCTGTACATTGGGTAATGGATATCATGGCCGGTTGCACATGATGCTGAAACCCTCTGGAATGCAAAAGCGGCAGGATTTGTTCCGGCTTGATTTTGCCATTGGGAGCATCCAGTGTTACAACCTTACAACCGGATATTTTCTCAGGAGCACCGCATTCATCATGATGAATGTGTGCTTTATCCGAGCATACAACCGCCTGAAACGGGCGCAGCAGATGAGAAATCGATGTAACATTGGCACCTGTTCCATTGAATACAGGAAACATGCGGATCTGAGGACCAAATATCTCTTTGAATTTTCTTTCCGCCTCAAGGGTATAAAGATCGTCTCCGTAGGCGATGGCATCGCCCTGATTGGCTTCCTGTATGGCACGCATTACGGCCTGGTGAACAGGTGCATTGTTGTCGCTGGCAAAGCTTTTAAGGTAGGTCATCCGGTAGAATTTTTTTCAAAAATAGAAAAAAAAAGCGGCCTTGAATGCCGCTATTTCCGGAAAGATCAGAAACAATGCCGTAAAATGCAATTATTCAGGCAAAACCCTCACTATAAGTACCCGGGTAATATCCAGGGCAGTGGTTATGGTGCTGAGATCTTCGTAAAGATTGCCATTCTGCCCC
>CAZFOI010000197.1:2329-4136 GCA_964520605.1 uncultured Bacteroidales bacterium | reverse complement strand
TCAGCGAATTCAGACTGGGAGGATTCGTCATGGGCAATGAGACCCTTGTGCAGGGCATCTTCAGACTAAAACCCGGAGATTCCCTCAGGCTAAGTGATAACGGAGAAGAAATGGCCAAAACCCTCCATTACTTTCTGCCCGATGCCTTTGACACGGAAGATGTGGCAAGCCTGTCCTCCCAAATGGAGGGCCTGTTTTACCAGTCAACCGAAAAACTGCTTGAATCTGCAAAGGGGAAAACCCTTGTGGTACCATTGTCAGGGGGGTATGACTCAAGACTGATCGCAGCCCTGCTCAAAAAAACGGGCCATCAGGATGTGGTATGCCTTACTTACGGCAAACCCAATGCAGAATCTCATCTGAGCCGGGAAACAGCCCGAAGACTCGGATACCGCTGGATATTTTCAGATTACCGAAAAATAGCGAACACCCCCTTTCTGGCTGATCCGGATTTCAATCAATATGTATCGCAATCGGGTTTGTTTTCTTCCATGCCATATCTCCAGGAATATTTCGCAGTGAAAGAGCTGAAAAACAATCAACTCATACCCGAAGACAGCATCTTCCTGCCAGGCCACTCCGGAGATTATCTGGGAGGCAGCTATGTGGAAAAGACCGCAAGGTTTTCCGGCAGCATGGAAACACTATACGCCCATCTTCTGAACTGGTATTTTGGATTCAGGTTTCCGGATAATAAGGATTCAGCTGACATCACAAAGCGCCTGCGGCAATGGTTCGAGGCATACAAGCCCGAAGAAAAGCCTCAGGACCCAAACTATCATGCATGGATAGAAGACTGGGATGTAAAAGAAAAACTGTCAAAGTTTGTCTTTCACTCAGCGGGGGTTTTCCCCATACACGGATACGGCGTGAGATTTCCGCTATGGGATGTCAGGCTCATCAGGCTATTTAGGAATATGCCATTTGACCTCAGAAAAAACAAGTGGTTGTATGATCAGGTTCTTGAGCAAAGGCTATTCAAGCCAATGAACATCTATTACGGCAGCAGGGAGCTCAAAGCCCCCCTGCCCAACATCAAGCGTCACCTGATAAAACAAAGCCTTAAGAGGTACCTTCCGGATGCCATGATAAGGGCCAGGTTAAAAAAACAGGATTATCTGTGTTATGCGGAGTTCACAAAGGCAATGGAAGCCAGAATAAAACAAAACCGCATCTCCCCCTCAGGAAAGATACGGTCTTACAATGCCATCATCTGCGATTGGTACCTGCAAAAGGTAATCGAATCTATCTGACTTTTCCCTGAAACTGGCTGATAAAAGCCTCCAGGTCGTCGGAAACCAGATACACGTCTTCTTTGAAAAATGCAAGCACCGGCTCCATTTTATCCGGAGGACGGAAACCCGGCAATGTGGTAATCAGGTTCAGCTCTTCATCAAAGAAGGCAACCGTTGGGTATCCCATACGTCCCTGAAGTATGGCGATGGCAAAATTATGGGCAGCCCGTCTTTGTCCTGCGTTTTCGTTGTAATAGGTGGTTCCCCGGAAAGTAATTGGCTCTGTTTGCTCGGCATTGAGCTTAACGGCATAGAAATGCTCATTGATATAATCAACAATTACAGGGTGGGTAAAAGTTTCCGAACTCATCCGCTTACACCAGCTGCACCAGTCTGTATACACATCTACAAATACTTTCTTGGGGTTTTCCTTATGCAAGGCCTCGGCCTGCTCAATGGTTAACCAATTGATGGCTTTCTCCTGTGCTTCCACCCTTGGGGCAGCAAGGACAAGCAACAGCAATGCCATGGGGGCTATTAAAAGGATTTTTTTCATTTCAGGGTCTTTAATT
>CAZFOI010000197.1:0-2319 GCA_964520605.1 uncultured Bacteroidales bacterium | reverse complement strand
GGGTTTATGTTTTATTGGTGCCGGCATTTGCACCGACACCATAAAATTAATGCTTTCGGTTAAATCCCGGGCATCTGTTTGGTTAAACATTCTTAAATGCATTTTGTTTCATACATTTGTTTTTTTTATTGCATGCTGCCAAAGAAAAAAACACACAAATTCCACTCCCCATCAAGAATTACCTGGCGTAAGTTCAGGAAAAATCCGGCCGCCATGACAGGCCTGGTTTGGATTGTGCTTTCAGGGATTGCGGCCATTTTTGCGTTTTGGATAATCCCTGACAAAACCCCGCATGCAAACCACCAACACCTTGAAATCGCTGCCCACAAACCCGGTTTTGGCATTGATGTACTCCACATTCCCCTTCCGGAACCACCCCTTAGGCCATCATGGGTCAGGCGCACTTTTATGGGGACACCACTTGGGTTTTCGACCATCCCGCTGCAATCCCATACCACAAGCGGAGACACACTGCACTATGAGTCCTACGGAGGGCAACCCGGGTTTGCAGGCATGCCCGGGGAAATTAATCTCCGGGAAAGCGGGGCCTTTGTTCGAAACAAAAAGTTCCTGCTGGGAACAGACAGGTTTGGGCGCGACATGCTGAGCCAGCTGATTTTGGGAGCCAGGGTTTCTTTGTCCGTTGGCTTTATAGCTGTGGGCATATCCCTGATTATCGGCATAAGCCTGGGCAGTCTGGGCGGTTACTTTCGCGGCCGTACAGACGATGTCATTGTATGGCTGATAAACGTCATTTGGTCTGTACCTACCCTATTGCTGGCCATAGCGATAACTTTTGCTCTGGGCAAAGGATTCTGGCAGGTGTTTGTTGCCGTTGGCCTCACCATGTGGGTAGAAGTGGCCAGGGTGGTAAGGGGGCAGGTAATCAGCGCCAGAGAAAAAGAGTACGTGGAAGCGGCCAGGGCTCTGGGATTGCCTGATATACGCATCATGCTGCGTCACATCCTGCCAAACATCATGGGACCGGTCATAGTGATATCAGCAGCAAACTTTGCCTCGGCCATCCTCATAGAAGCCGGCCTGAGTTTCCTTGGCATCGGGGTACAACCTCCCATGCCCTCCTGGGGTACCATGATACGGGAGCATTACGGATACATCATCCTTGACAAAGCCTATCTTGCCATCTTACCGGGGCTGAGTATCATGCTGATGGTTCTGGCTTTCATGCTGCTTGGGAATGGACTTCGGGATGCCCTTGATAAAACCGGGGAAGGCTCGGATTAATTATTCCTTGTCTCTCAGCATTGGCACAAACCTGAATTCCCCAAACGATTCCTTTTTCAGGCCTCCATCTGCCAGTTTGCTGATTCTCTGCATAAGCTGGGTTTGTCCATGACCAAAAGGAACTACCATAATCCCATCCGGTTTTAACTGATCTATCAATGCCTGTGGGATCTCCGGGGCGGCTGCGGTAATCAGGATACGGTCGAATGGGGCAAATGTGGGCAAGCCTTTGTAGCCATCCCCGTAAAACAACCGCATCGGGTATGACAACTGAGACATGAGTTCTTTGGCTTTCAGGTAAAGGGCATGATGGCGTTCGATGCTAAAAACCTTTGCTCCCAGCTCTGCCAGTACACAGGCCTGATATCCGCTTCCTGTGCCAATTTCCAATACCTTGTGACCCTTTTGCACATTCAGCAGTTCCGTCTGATAAGCCACGGTGTATGGCTGGCTGATGGTCTGGCCTGACCCTATCGGGAAGGGTTTGTCCTGATAGGCAAACTCAGTAAATGAAGAATCCATAAAGACATGTCGGGGGATGTTGGCAATGGCGGCAAGAATCCTTTCGTCCCGAATCCCCTTCAGTCGCACCTCTTCTGCCAACTTCTTTCTCATTCCCTTATGTCTGTATGTATCCTGCATGATTGGGGTTTAAGTGCTGCTGTGATTCTTCATTTTTCTGATATGCGAAAATAATCATTTCGGTCAAGACAAAAGCCTTACTTTTGCATTACAAGAACAGAAAAACAACCCACATGGTAAGAAAAATAGGCGTACTGGGAGCAGGACACCTGGGAAAAATTCACATCAGCAATATACTTACATCCGATCGTTTTGAACTTACCGGTTTTTTCGATCCGGATCCGATTGTTTCAGAGGAAGTAGCCAGTAGGTTTGAAATAAAAAGATTCGACACGGCGGAACAACTGATTGCTGCCAGCGAAATGGTGGATATTGTTACGCCCACCGTTTCGCATTACGAATGTGCTTCCATGGCTTTACGACAATTTAAACACGTATTCATAGAAAAGCCGCTGACAACCACTTTGTATGAAGCCAAAAAACTCATCAGCC
>CAZFOI010000196.1:0-4201 GCA_964520605.1 uncultured Bacteroidales bacterium | reverse complement strand
TTGGCAATACAACCGGCTTTGCCAAGCATATGTATGTCAAAGAACATCCGCGATTAGTCAACCAAATACCACGCGGCTCAAAACGCTATAACCAGATCAAAAAGTTTCGCTCCGCTTCCGAACGTTCCAACAGCACCATCAAAGAAGACAAAAAAATCATAGACAAACCAAGGGTTCTCAACATCTCAAGGGCCAATATCCTCGCTCAGATGGCTGCAATCGTTTTGCTGCTGTCCAGAGCTTTTTCTTTTGTCGTCAGAACAACTTGCCGGATAAGAAAACTCCTTGATGCTAAAGGATCTTTAAGGCCTAAGGACCTTCTGCCGGATATCCCCAGATCAATAATCAGGCTCCTGCAAATACAACTGGAGTAACCACAAAACCATCGCTGTTTTGCTGTTTCACCAAATTAATTTTTTTAACAAAATCAATCGATGGATTCCTATTGCCTTAACCTTATTTACCAACCTGTCAGACTGAAATTTTTCTGTCATTTTCTCCAGCTTTTGCTGCCTTTTTTGATCTCCATCCAAAATTTTTCGTCAGATAGCTCTCTGCCACCGGTAAAAGTGCCTCCTTAAGCAGACTTATTAAATCTCCTCACTTAATTGGAGAACCCAATCGTGGTTGCCATACACATACTGGCACATCCCTACTGCCTTACGGCCGTATGCGATAAGTATTGTCGGAACGTGAGCTGCCAGAGCATTGATGGCACAGTGCATACGAGCTGCTATGATCAAATCACAATTTATCAATTCCTTTTTGGTTCCGACAAATCCCGGATCCGATTTTAACAGAGTTAGTAATTTTTGATGTTCAGGTTCAATCGCTTGCTTTACCTTCCGGAGATACCGAAGGTCATCATCTTTTTCGTTAAAATCAGACACCACATGAGGAATCGATACAATACGCGAATCGAAGGTTTTGATAATCCGTTCGATAGACCTTGCTTGGGCATGAATGGCCTCTTCTTCGAAATGGCCTGTATATCGAATTGATAAGGGGCTGAGGTTGATACCAATAGTAATTTACCCCTTTGGCGTATATTCATTGGCTTTAATCTCGGGTGCAACCACATAAGCCGGATCGGCACATGAAATGACATTGTCGATGATTCCCAGGGATCGTAAATATTCAACTGTTGCGGATTCACGAGCAGTGATCAAGCTCAATCTCTTGAGGTGTTTAGTATATTCTTTTTCGGCTTTGGGGTTTTCGGTGAAAGGACCTACTGAAGCCCCCCACAGAACATAGGGGATCCCTCGCTTCAGAGCAGCATCACCAAATTTAGGGAAGGACATAGAATAGTTGGCGGTAGGTCTTAACGTATAAATATCGCCTCCTATGGAAAAGACAGCATCCACATCCTTCAACAACTCCAAAGATTCCATCATTGGCTTCCATTTGATACCTACCAAGGTTTGATCCTAACCACCACCCGGCAAATAGTCTAAACCATTTGAAGAATAGAGATCATATGGTAAGAGCCCAATCGTAAATCGGTATTGCCACCCATAATTTTGGTCTTGAGTACGCGCAATGTTTTATACCGCAAAATGGACAATGACGGCCTGTCAAACGGTCATGATTCCATTCGGGAATGCGAGCATCAAGAGGTTTTAACACCTGCATCTATCAATTTCCTTTCTATGTCAGAGTTCCAATCAAAGAGTAATTCATGGTCGAGCTTCTTGCAAAACCAGCGAGTTATTTACCATTCCGGTTTAGAAGGGTACTGAGATAGGCGCTCTGCCAAGCCGTATGAAGGACATAGGCAATGAGTGTTGCGTAAGCCAAACCCAACGCTCCATAGCCCTTTTGTAGTAGAATCAAGGTAATTGATAGAAGGGAGACAGCCCAGAGGCCGTTAAACAAAAAACCCATCCACATCTTACCTTTGCTGATGATAGCGTGGCCAACAACATTATTGGCTGCTACCAAAACGGCGCTAAACGATAAGACTCTGAGTACACTTGTTCCCTTCCCAAAACCAGGCCCATATGCACTCATAACAAAATGAGCGAGCAAAACTAATGGCAGAACCATGGCTAATGCGATGCCAAAGTTAAGAAAAACATTGAGCAAAAGGACTTTTCGGTATTGTTGTCCTGTAGATTCCCCGCTTAAATTCGAGAGAAGTGGCAAGATAACTTGACCCAACATGCCTGGAATAAATAGGATCGCAATACGCCATTGATTGGCTGCACTGAAAAGGCCCATTTCAGCATAACCACCAGGTTGGTTGACCAGCAATGCGCCGCATGCCCAGTTGACCGGGCCAACCAAGGCTCCACCAAGTGCGGCCGGCAAGCTGAATTTCCAAAGAACAGGCCATTCTCGGCTGCAACCCCGAATGGTGAAAGGCACACAGTATCGTCGCGCCTCCCTACGAAGAGCAATGTGATTTAACAACCAGTTAAAACAAAGGTTAATCGCTAAAGCCCAGACTGCACCGGTAAGGCCACCAAAGTATGCACCGCAGACAAGAATGGGAAAAGAAATCAGGCCAATGAAAACATTAACACGGGCGATGGTCTTGAAGGCCTCGAAACCTGCCAGCGCCCCGGTCTGAGCTCCATTGAGTGCATTGATGAACAGGATTAAAGAACCAACGCGCAAAACACCTGCCAGGTGCGGGGCATTTATGGTCTTCTCGGCCAACCATGGAGCAAAGATGAACAGGCCTATGGCCATTAAACCTCCGGTACCTATAGCCAATAGCCCTGATAGGCCGATGATTCGACCGGCACGCTCGGGATCGCCCTGACGAAATTCGGCCACGTGTTTGGTAGCGGTCAAACCCAAACCAAAACCCGCAAATACACCGAACATACCCACAGTGGACTGGATCATTCCCAATTCGCCATAAACGGTTTTGCCCAGCATTCTGGCAACCAGGATTGTGGCGCACAGCATCAGGCCACGTGAGATAACCGACCCTGCCATGGACCAGAATATGCCACGCGACAGGCGAGATCCGACATCTGAAGCTTCCACCCGGTCCCAGTAGGGTCTCAGCAGACGGGGGCATGCTCCGTATAAGGTGTTTCGTAAACTGATGTTTATCATAAAAAAAGAGAAGGTCCTCTCCGGATAATATCGACAATTCTTTGGCAGGCTTTACCGTCCCCATATGGATTGACGGCATTGGCCATGGCATCGTAAACGGCCTGATCGGTCAGAAGCGTTGTGACCTCTCGAATAATGGCATTTTCTTCGGCACCCACCAGCTTGACCGTGCCCATTTCAACCGCCTCGGGCCTTTCCGTGGTATTCCGCATCACCAGTACCGGTTTGCCCAGGCTCGGGGCTTCCTCCTGCACACCGCCTGAATCCGTAAGAATAATTGAGGCGCGATTCATCAGAGCTACAAAAGGCAGGTAGCTGAGCGGTTCAATCAGGTGGATGTTCTGTTTTTTACCCAGAAGGCTGTAAACAGGTTCAAGCACGTTGGGATTCAAATGCACAGGGTAAACAAACCAGGTCGAGGGAAACTTCTCAGCAAGGGAAGATACAGCACGGCAGATGTTTTGAAACCCGTCTCCGAAATTCTCACGCCGATGACCGGTAATCAGTACCATCGGCCACCCGTTTGTCAGGATTTCCGAGGAAACGCCGGGAATGACAGGCGGGTTGGCCTCCACTTTTTTGACTGCCAGGTGGAGCGCGTCGATGACCGTATTTCCCGTAACAAATATTTTATCAGGGAATATTCCCTCTTTGATAAGGTTATCCCTTGAGGTTGTTGTCGGTGCAAAATGCAAATCAGCGATCCGTGTTGCCAGAACCCGGTTGATTTCTTCCGGAAATGGAGAATATTTGTTCCACGTTCGCAGGCCGGCTTCAACATGGCCGACAGAAATCCGGTGATAAAAAGCACACAAGGCCGAACAAAAGGCGGTTGTGGTATCACCCTGTATGATCACCATGTCAGGTTTATATTGATCCAAATAAGCATCAATGGCTGCAATGGCCCGGGATGTCAACCCTCCCAGGGTCTGATTGGGTTGCATTAAGGCCAAATCCACATCCGGCGCCACCTCGAAAACCTCCAGAACCTGATCCAGCATTTCCCGATGCTGTCCGGTTACACATACGTGCGCATCAAATTCAGGGTGCTTTTTGAAAGCCAAAACCAAAGGGCACAGCTTAATGGCTTCCGGACGGGTTCCGAATATAAAAGAAATTTTTTTCATAT
>CAZFOI010000195.1:0-4204 GCA_964520605.1 uncultured Bacteroidales bacterium | reverse complement strand
ACCGAATTCATGATGGGCGAAAAACGTGCAATGGCACCGGAACGCAGGTAATCTCCATAGGAGAATCCTCCGGGTAAAACAATAAAATCGCAGTCCTGCAGGGACTCTTCCTTATGCCACAAAGCGACCACATCCTGACCAAGGATTTTCTTCAAAACATATATCATGTCATGGTCACAATTCGAACCCGGGAACACAACCACTCCAAACTTCATGGCAATAAAATTGAGTATTCTACAATGGAATTGTCTGTCTGCAAAGGTAATTTTTTTTCAGATGCCCTTGCCTAATAAGGACAGTAAGGTTAAGGATATCATCAGCAGAAACAAGAGTTCTGCTACCAGTCCACGACGCATTCTGCCAAAAAAGCCTGCCACTATCATTGATAAGGGGATGGCCAGCAAACCGGTGTGAATCACCTGTAATGGTCTGAACAGGACAAAAGAAATCAGGGCTGAAACGAAAAAATAAACCACAATCCAATACCTGCGCCTTAAGCGGATGGGCTTGTCCTGAATTTCCGTTAAGATCATTTTTATAAATGATGCCAGACTAAGCCCGGCAAAAAAAACAATCGCAATGCGTCCTTCAATCGGGGTACCTGACCAGCTGAATGCCATACCCTTTATCTTATATGGGATTAAGATGTCCTGCCAACTACCTGACAGGTAATAATACAGCCAAAGAAAGAAAAATGGAAGCATGAATCCGGAGGCTGCTGCCAATATACTCCTAAGCCCGATAATATAATAAATAAACATACTGGCTATTAGCATCAACAAAATGATTGATGAGGGCTGAAAAAACATTCCGGCCAGGGCAATTAGAAACCCGGAGTTAAACACCTCAACCTGCATGTTCTTTTCATCCGATGTATCAAAGATTCTGTTCAGGGCAATGATCAGAAAGGCATTGGAGAACAGAACAGGATGCAGGTAATGAAAGTGACCATGACTGCTCATGAACAAAAAATAAACAAATCCTGTAAGAAATGAGTATCTGTCAGACAGACCATGGGTATTGGCAACATGATTCAGATAAAACGACTGTAGCAGCAAAAACACAATGGCAATCCAGCTGCTCAGCAATGGATATGCCTGGACAAATGGTTCAATCAGTCTGTAAAGAGGCCCTGCCCCACCCTCCGGACGAGAGAAAACCTGTTCCGGAAACAGGTAAACATCTGCCCAAAGCAACACACTCACTATTAATAGGGCAAATGGCGTAAAAGCCTGAAATTTTCTGAAATAACCAAGAAGCATAGGCATCCGATTGGGTTTAATCAGAAAGATCCATTCCAATATCCTTTCTGTGGTATTGTCCCATAAACCGCACCACACGGATATGTTTTTCAGCATTGGCAAGGGCCTGTTTTACATCGGCTGCCATGGCATTAATTGCCAGAACCCTGCCACCATTGGTAAGCAATCCATCAGGGCCTTGAGCAACCCCGGCATAAAACATTCGGGAACCGGGCAGCTCAACAGGTCCTTCAATTTCAAATCCAACCGTATACTCTCCTGGATATCCTCCCGATGCAAGCACCACTGCCACAGAAGCATCCTGGCTGATTCGTATCTGATGCCTGTTCAATTCGCCTCTCGCTGCCGCACGAAAAAGCACCAATAGGTCAGATTCCACACGGGGCAGGATTGCCTGGGTTTCCGGATCGCCAAGACGCACATTGTACTCAATAACATAAGGCTCGCCCTTCACATTCATCAACCCAAAGAAAATAAAACCACAATACGCTATTCCATCCTCTGACAAACCGGCAATGGTTGGCTTTACAATCTTCTCTTCTACCTTGTGCATAAAATCACCATCTGCAAAAGATACGGGAGATACGGCTCCCATGCCCCCAGTATTTGGGCCTGTATCTCCCTCGCCAATTCGCTTGTAATCCTTTGCTGTGGGAAACATTACATAATTTTTCCCGTCTGTTAGCGCAAACACAGAGCATTCAATTCCATTGAGATACTCTTCAATAACAACCATTTCTGAAGCAGCGCCAAACAGCCCGTTCTCCAGCATTTTAACAAGTGTATCGGAAGCTTCGGCGTAAGTCGGGCAAATCACCACCCCCTTTCCGGCGGCCAGCCCATCTGCCTTAAGCACATAAGGAGGCTTCATTTCTTTGAGAAATTCAAGCCCTGATTCCAATTGGTCCTTTGTGAAGCTTTTGTATGATGCCGTTGGGATTCCATGTCTGGTCATGAATTCCTTGGCGAAATCCTTACTGCCCTCCAATCTGGCTCCCTTTGCTTCCGGTCCTATGCGCCAAACATGGCCCAGATCAGCTTCTGAGGCTATGGCATCCATCAAACCATTTACAAGTGGGTCTTCCGGGCCGCAAACCAGCATGTTAATACCATGATCCCTGATGAATGAAATCACCTGATTGTGATTTTTTACATCAAGGGCAACATTCTCTCCGTGCATGGATGTGCCCGGGTTGCCAGGAGCAATGTACAAACGCCTGCATTCCCGGCTGCCGGCAATTTTCCATGCCAGGGCATGCTCACGGCCTCCACTGCCGATTAGTAAGACATTCACTGAAAGCAAATTTAATATTACTACTTCAATCCATCCCTGGCCAAAAGGGCATCAATGCCCGGCTCTTTGCCCCGGAATCTGACGTATAACTGCATGGGATGTTCTGTTCCTCCCTTTGATAAAATGTGCTCACGGAATGAGGCAGCCGTTTCCCTGTCGAACACTCCATTTTGCCTGAATAACTCAAATGCGTCGGCATCCAACACTTCAGACCATTTGTAACTGTAATATCCTGCCGAGTAACCTCCTGCAAAAATATGAGCAAAAACGGGACTCATCATGGCTCCATCTACAATGGGAAGCATTCGTGCAGGCTCCATTGCCCTGCGTTCAAATGCCTCAACATCCTCTTTTACCGGCAACACCCGACTATGCCAGGCCATGTCCAACAGACCAAAGCCCAACTGTCGAAGGATGGCGTACCCTGCATTGAAGTTCCTGGCATCAATGAGTTTTTGTACATATTCCTGTGGAATCTTCTCCCCTGTCTGATAATGAACAGCAAACATATCAAGGAATTCTCTTTCCAAAGACCAGTTTTCCATTATCATGGAAGGAAGTTCAACAAAATCCCTGAATACACTTGTGCCGGCAAGATCGGGATAAGTAACATCCGAAAACATACCGTGAAGGGCATGACCAAATTCATGAAGGAAAGTGCGCACCTCATTAAAGGTAAGCAGCGAAGGTTGGTTTTCAGTAGGTTTACTGAAATTGCAAACAACTGATATCAGTGGACGAACATCTTGTCCATCTTTTTTATGCTGAATGCGAAAACTTGTCATCCAGGCCCCGGGACTCTTTCCTTCCCGAGGGAAAAAGTCGAGATATAAAATGGCCAGAAAGCTTCCGTCTGATTCATATACTTCGTAAACATCAACATCGGGATGATAGACGGGAATCTGCTCATTCTTAACATAATTCAATCCCCACAGCTTGTTGGTCAGTGAAAAAATGCCCTGTTTAACGCGTTCAAGCTCGAAATAGGGTCGCAGGAGTTCCTGATCCAGATCGTATTGCTTTTGACGAAGCTTCTCAGAGTAATAACTCCAGTCCCAGGGCATTATTTCATCCGTAAATCCCAGGCTGCGGGCTATTTCAGTTACATCGCTTAATTCCTGACCGGCTCTTGGCCTGGCTGCCTCCAGGAGCTGAGACAACAACTGCTCTACCCTGGCCGGAGTTTCGGCCATGCGTTCCTCAAGAACAAAATCAGCATGTGTGGGATAGCCCAGCAATACGGCTCTTTCCAGTCTAAGGTTGGCAATTTGTTTCAGTATTTCACGATTGTCGCGATCATTCCCGTTTGAGGCCCTGGTAGATGATGCCATAAACATTTGATAGCGAAGGTCGCGATTGTCGGCATATTGCATGAAAGGACCATAACTCGGCGCTTGCAAAGAAAAGGCCCAGCCATCCAGATCCCTTCCCCTGGCAAGTTGCGCTGCAGCATCAATGGAGGTCTGAGGCAAACCGGCCAGGTCTTTTTCATCCGTAATGTGCAACAAATAGGCATTGGTTTCTGCAAGTACATTGTCCTGAAAACGCAAAGAAAGATCAGACATTTCCCGGGAAATTTCCCTTAAACGACCCTGGGCTTCTTTCCCAAGCCCGGCACCATTTCTGAAGAAACGTTTGTATGTTTGTT
>CAZFOI010000194.1:0-4205 GCA_964520605.1 uncultured Bacteroidales bacterium | reverse complement strand
GTCATTGTAATGAAAACCTGAATCGTTCATCTTGTCAGCATTGTAGAGCGATGCCCTATTCACAGTGCTGCCGGCAAGTTGCACCGGTTCCAGGATGGCTACGGGTGTTACAGCTCCGGTACGTCCAACCTGATATTGAACGTCAATTAATCTGGTTGAGCTTCTTTCCGCCGTATACTTGAAGGCAATGGCCCATCTGGGGAATTTGCTTGTAAAACCCAGTTCCTGCTGAAGATTGAAATGATTCACCTTAATAACAACCCCGTCAATGTCATAGGGCAGTCCTGACCTTTGTTTTTCAATGGTATCAATATACCTGAACACTTCTTCCAGATTTCGGCAAAGACGGGTGTGACCTGATACCCTGAACCCCCATTTCTTTAAGTGATTTAATGTGTCAAACAGCGTTTCATCCGGCATGGAATCTCCTACGAAACCATAAATGAAGCAATCAAGTTCCCTTTTAGCCACTTCTGCAGAATCCTGTAACTTCAGACTGCCGGCTGCAGCATTCCTGGGGTTGGCGAAAGATTCTTCACCGTTCTCCCGTTTCTGATTGTTGAGACTTTCGAAACTTTTGTGTGGCATATACACTTCGCCCCTGACTTCGAACAATGAAGGAAGGTTCTCTCCCGTAAGCCTGAGTGGAAGGCTTCGAATGGTTTTCGCATTGGCCGTCACCACGTCTCCCCTTTGACCGTCACCCCGGGTAACGGCCCTTTCCAAAATGCCGTTTTTATACGTAATGGCTATGGCTACGCCGTCGAATTTTAACTCACAAACATATTCTGGCTGAAAACCCAGGGATTTAACTATGCGTTGGTCAAACGCCTCAATTTCTTCCCTGGTGTAGGTATTGCCCAATGAAAGCATTGGCTGGCTGTGTTCAGCGACCGGAAACTTGCGTGTAATGGTACCACCAACGCGTTGGCTTGGCGAATGCGGACTCTGAAGTTCAGGGAATCTGTTTTCCAGTTCAATCAGTTCCTCAAGCAATATGTCAAAATCGTAATCGCTGATAAGGGGCTGGGCCAAAACATAATACCTGTGATTGTGCTCGTCAATGATGCGGGTGAGTTCTCTGACCCTTTCCGCAGCTTTGGTTTTATCTGTAAGTGGTACCATATCTGAATGCATTTAATGCGGATGCAGACCCGGTCCTTCCCCCGGATGGGGCCATCCAGATTCAAAGATATGGAATTCGCCTGTGCTTCCTCAGGTCTGTGTTAAAAAAAGCAAAAGTCACCCGGGATGCGTCCAGACCTGAATTTTTTGATTTGTTCCCCCAGGCTGTCATACACTTCTACCATGCCGGCCTGAGTGTAATTTACGGCATCGGAAACATATAGCAAGCCCGTTGAAGGGTCGGCTCGCATTCCGTAGAAAAGCCTTCCCTGAGCTTCCACTATCCTTTCAGCTTCCCGGTTCCCTATGCGAAAGCGATAAATGTGTTGCCCAAGAAGATAGACAGTATTGGATAAGGGGCAATAAGACATTCTGGAAAAGTACTGGTTTTCTCCGGGTAGTTGGTATTCCTCAGCAATCTCAAAAGTGCCCGGAAGAATGTTTACCAGCTTTGCCCCGGATTTGTAGTAAGGCGATCCTCCGCAAAGAATCCACAGCCTGCCTTCTCTGTCTGTTTCCAGGTGAACGGGGCCCATGCCTGTATACAGGCTGTCAGTTAACACAGCATACTCAGGGTCTATAAGATATACCATGCCTGATGTGGGGGCTGCAACGGCCAGGAAATTCCCAAAAGACGCAATGCCCTCTGTCCATCCATTGACTTTGATACTGCCCATAATTTCACCGGATTGTCTATTGATGATTGAAACTGCCCCTGCATACAAATCGGTAACGTATGTTCTTGATAAGCCCCAGGCTTCAACATAACGCGGAGACATCAATCCGGTAATCTGTCGTATCCTTTTACCGGTAATTGGATCAACAACTTCAATTTTGCCAGAATTGTTCACAATCAGCCATGCCTGCCCGTCTATCATGCGCATGGACTGAAACACATCTCCAAGGGGTTCATTGTTTGCTGCAAAATAAATATCGGAATACAGCTTCCCATTGGTTTTGTTATAGTAGTCCATTCGGGCGTTCCCCCATTGAAAGTTTCCCTCATTTACAATAAAGACGCCCTGTCCCGGAACAACAACCGGATACAATTCCGGAGGGTCTTCCTTGGTGCAGGAAAGGATTGCCTGGATAATAAGAATAAGAAGACAAGTCCTGAGAATTATTTTGCGAAATACATCCATTTGCTGCTTGCTTTTTGCTTGCCTGAAAATGCAATTATGTGGTACACCCCTGTGCCAAGATCCATTTCACCGGTATAGAGATGATAATAGGAGGGAGAGGCAATGTCGGGGTTTCGGGAAAATACGGTTTGACCTTTGGAATCAATTATCCGGATGTGGGCTTTCCCAGAATAGGGAAAAAACAGGCGGATGCTTCCACCAGGGCGGGATGGGTTTGGATTGATTTCAATGGAGATGGATTCCTGATCCGGCATCAGGGCATGGATCACTCCAACAGCATCCAGGTCAAAGCCCCCGGAGGGGAAGGGCGTTGGCCAGGGGTCATTTACCATGTTCCCAAAGGCGTCCCTTGATGCGTATTCTTCCATGATACTTCCCACTACGTCCACTATTCTTACATGGCTTATGTGGTTGATATCCAATCCGTGAATACCGGAGAGTTCTTCCAAATCAAAAGGGGTACCATAATGAGCCCTGAATTTCCCTGCCAGATTGTGAATCTTTGTGGGATCCAGGGTGCCAAAGGTCCCCACCTGCTGCTGGGTTTGTGTGAGCGAGGTGGCCGGAAACCGTACAAAATTGTTGCCATCTGAGCTTACTTCAACAAAGGCCAGTTCCAGAAAGTAATCATTGAAAGCATTCTCGAAAACCGCAAAATCATAACCCGGACCATTGGTTATGGGTGGATCGAATGACAGTATGGCAATGCCTCCATCTCCCAGGCTCATTGAGCCTGCTTCTGCGGCTTTACCAATCACATCACTGCAATCTCCATAGCTGGCCAGCCCCGGTGTTTGCCTGGAAATATCCATAGGCCCCCTTATAACCACGCATCCCTTTGCCCAGGAAACAAAGCGGGGATCGTCCTTATGAATGGCTTTGGATCCGGTTTGTCCGGCAGCCGGAGAAAATTGTCCGTGCAAGGGTAGTGCCAGGAAAATAAGCAGTAACACCGGCAATAATAACACCGGTAGTTCCGCTGATGATTCCTGACTGTTAATGATTGTCATTATTGTTTTAGGAATATTTGCCGTTCCGAAAAATATTTCCCTGAAAGTCTCACGATATACTGCCCTCCGGGCAGGTGGTCAATCTGGATAGGTGCTGAAGATACCGACTCCTGATGGATCATCAAACGACCTTTCATATCATAAATGCTTACCTGCAATTTTTCGTTGCCGGAAATATTGGCGGGATGCTCCACCACTATGCTGCTGCTGGCCGGATTGGGACACAGGCGCAAGGAAGAGGCAGGGAGGGGAGTCCCGGTACTTGTTGTGCCCCCGTCGTCCATGGTGGTTATCTGTCCAATGGCAAAATATGCAGGTGTATTCATCCCCCATTGCCCATTATCCGAGGAGCTGAGCCGGAACTCCAGACTGTCTGCCCTGCCCAGGTTTTCCAAATTAACAAGCTGCCACTCGTTCTGGATGAAATCTTTGGAGTTGTCTTCATAACGGTAATCGGCCAGATAATGCCTGATTCGGTTTGCCATATCGGGCTCGCCTTTGTACCAGGCGATGATTTCCAAAAGGAACCAGTCGGGATCATCGCCGGTTTCTCCCCCGAATTTTTTTGAATACTGGTCTCCGTGGCGCATTGCCAGAGCAGCATAGGTAGAATTGGTCACCGCAATGTCTTTGAGGTGTCCGCCTTTGGCATCGCCTTTAAGAATAACAAACATGCTGTTGGCATAAGTAACCGGATGGGATACGTAAACTATGGAGTAATTGCTGAAGCTGCCAAAGCCCTTGCCCGTGAATGCACTGTATTGATTGCCAAACCCGGGTGTCTGATTGTCTGAATAGTTTGAAACCACAAAACCATTCCAACTGTATGCGCCTCCTCCCCAGTCGGTATAAAAGTTGGGAAAAAACACTTTGCCACTGGTAAATCCACCGGATCTGTCTGACCCATTACAGAATTTTTCCGGTTAAA
>CAZFOI010000193.1:0-4218 GCA_964520605.1 uncultured Bacteroidales bacterium | reverse complement strand
ATACCGCTAAGCAGAGCAACGCCTCCATAACCCTTAACAGATGAAGAAATTTGAAATCATCGGAATAAAGCCCCCCGGAACAATATGTCTGCCAAAGCTGGGCGTTGTACATCTTGACCAGATTGACGACCGTCTGGCCGAGAAACTGCATGCACAGGGCGTACCGTACATTCGGCCAAAACAAAAACCCGAAAACACCCAACACCCCGGGGAGCCTTTCAAAAAACCCACAAAGAAATAACCCCCCCCCCCGGCAAGCCAGCATCAAGACCAAAGCCTGCGTTATAACCTAATGCAGGCTTTGCTTTATCTCTGTATCTCAATATCTTAAAAGCTGTCCTTTGCAGCTGCAATTCCCTTTGGTTCTTTTGCAGCTTAATAATCCCATGCATCAAAGCCCTTAAAACATGAACATAGAAAATTGGTTGGCAGATCCCCAAAGATCATACGCAGATGGCCTTGCCATCTACAACAAATTCAAGAAGGACAACTCCCAGGACAGCTTCTTTAACTCAAACGAAAACCCTGCGCCAAAAAGCATTCATTTCAATCTGCTCATTGCGGCCATACAAACCGTTAAACGCATCCTGGAGCAAAGAGGCATCAACACCAAAACAATCGCTACAGAACCTGGACAACAGCTTGAAAAACGAAAGTTTTTCCTTGAAGACGCCATTGATGTGAAATCCCTTCCACCAGACATTCAACAACGCTATATCGCGAACCAGGAAATAACACGCAGCCTGGCGGGATTGCACCAACAACTCAAAGCAGCGGATTCCAACCAAAACCGAAAAGAACTGGCAGAAACCATTGCAATGCAAAACAAGCAAAGGCAAGAAAACTGGAAATTGATTCAAGCAGCTGCCCATGCGCCCGATACCCAAATAGAAGCCGCAGCACCAAAGCAAACAACGCCCTCTGATGCCCTGGAAATGAACCGCAGGATGAAAACGGTGCAAATAAACATTTCTAGGGCACAGCGGGAGATCCAAACAGCAGGCCTTGACTCCAAACGCCTGAAGGCCAGAAAGGAGAAAGTCAAGCAATGGCAACAGGAACTTGCTGACCTTCAGGAGAAGCTCAAAGAGATTACCAAGTAACCCTAATCAAATGTCGGTTTCATTTACAGACATGTTGCTAAAGGAAATTGGACCGGTGCCAGCGATCGGCAATAAGTATTTTATTGCCGATGGCACCTGGTCACTCTTTGAACTGATTGAATATGTGTTTGACTATATGCCCCCCTCAGACATCCTGCTTACTTCCTTTTCAATTTCTGAAGCTTCCCTAAGAAGCCTTCTGAACTTAAAAGAATCCGGCAAAATAAAATCCCTGAGAGGCCTGTTCGATCCCAGCCTTAGGAAAACGAAAACGCCCCTGCTGTACTTCGCAGCAGAGATATTTGATCAAATACGCCTGGCTCCAAACCACTCAAAGATCATCCTGATAAAATCCCCCAACAGATGCCTAACCATCATGGCATCTGCAAACCTGGGAAGAAACCGCAGAATAGAAACCGGAGTGCTGGAAGCCTGTGAACACGTTTTTAGGTTCTATCAAACAAATCTGGAATCTATATTCTCTGAAGCCATCGAGCTATGAACCTAACGAAAGAGCAACTGTCATCCATTGAAGAACTCTCCGGGCTGTTTTTAACGCCCCGCGAAATTGCCATACTGCTTTCAATAGATATTGATGCATTCCTTGAATGCCTGATGCTGCACAACTCCCCAGAATACCTTTCATACATGAAAGGCAAAACCCAAAGCAAAAAGGAAATCCGCGAGAAGGTAATCAAGCTGGCCAAGATGGGAAGCCCACAGGCAGAAGCCCTGGCAGAAAAGTATATCGAACTTCAAGAAATTGCAGAGTATGAATAAGCTAACTCGCTTTGACAGAATACAAAAACACATCCTTTCCCCCGAAGATAGCAGGGAAGAGCTGTCAACAAAAGACCTGGAAATACTCCATCGCTATGAAGCCGCATTTGCCTTTTGGCTGAACAACCCTGCCCTGGATGATAAGGCCATAGTATCATTCATGATGAACCATTGCGGCATTTCAAAGAGCATGGCTTACAATGAACTATCGCACCTGAAAAGAATGATGGGCTGCGTAAGAACAGCATCAAAAGAATGGTACCGGCACATGGTAATAGAAATGTGCCGGGAAGCATACCGCCTGGCAAAAGCCAGAAACGATGCAAAAGCAATGGCCCTGGCAGCCGACAAGATCGGCAAGTACACCAAGCTAGACAAAGACGAACAAGAACAGCTTCCCTGGGATGAGATCCTGCCACCCAACTTTGAGCCACAAGCAGACATTACCATCCTGGGACTACCCAAAATGGATAACATAGAACAGACACGAAAAAAGCTTCGCAACAAACTGCTGAAAAGGTTCGATAACAGCTTCGTTGAAGACGCAGAAATTCTGGGCAATGAATGACGCAAAACCAAAATACTTCAACAACATGCAGCTTCAGGCAATGGCCATAGCTGCTAAAGAAGAATACATCGTCGCTTCCAGGGGATTCGGGAAGTCCGAGGGGATTGACGCTCCCAGGCTGCTTAGGAACGTGTTTGCCATGCCCCGGTCTGCCGGAGGCCTTCTGTCCCCCACCTATGGCAAGCTGCTGCGCAACACCCTGCCTGCCGTTTTTCACGCACTGGAAAGATTGGGGTATAGAAGAGATATACACTTTGTGGTGGGCAAAAAGCCACCACAACACCTGGGATTTAGAAAACCATACATCGAGCCGTTTAATTTCGACTACGTCATTTCATGGTTCAATGGATCCATCCAAAACCTTATAAGCTTTGACAGGCCCATGAGCGCAAACTCAATGAACCTGGACTACGTGTTTGGGTTTGAAGCCAAGTACCTGAACTATGAGAAAATCAAAAATGAAGTGCTTCCGGCAAACAGAGGCAATGTAAACTACTTCGGACATTGTCCTTGGCACCATGGCCTGCTGTTTACAACAGACATGCCCACAACAAAAAGTGGTTACTGGATCCTGGAAAAAGAAAAAGAAATGGATCAGGAGCTCATCAAACTCATCAAGCTTACCTACCTGAAATACTCCAAATCCAAAAGCCCGGAAATACGCCTGCGCCTGGCAAATGAGCTTGCGCACTATAGAAAGAATGCCATATTCTATGGCGAATACGATGCCTTTGACAACATTGAAATCCTGGGAGAAAGCTTCATCAAAGACATGGAGCGCAACCTTCCGCCCCTATTGTTCGCCACAGCCATACTTAACCGCAGAATCCGCAAAATAGAAAATGGGTTTTACGCCTCATTCTCTGAACTAATCCATACCTATACCGCATACAACAATGCATTTTTGGAGGATCTGCAGTATGACACCATAAAGAGCATCCAGGAAACATGCCTGAGCGATGGAGACATAGACCATACCATGCCCCTGTGCATTGGCATGGACTACAATGCCGCCATTTGTAACCTGGTAGTTGGGCAGCGTTATGAAAACAAAGAAGCCCGAACACTAAAATCCTTTTTCGTTAAGACACCCCGCAAACTTAAAGATGTAGTCAATGACTTTTGCGACTATTATCACGAACTCCCCTCAAAAGATGTGATCTACTTTTATGATGCTACAGCCGTGGCAGACACACCCCTGGACCTGGATTCATTTGCAGATAGCGTAATGAACCAACTCATTTCAAGGGGTTGGAACGTAACACCGGTCTACCTGGGCACACCCATGCGACACAACCTGAAACACCACTACTTTGACCTGGCATTCAAAGGAGATCCGGCATACCTATTTCCCACTTTCAACCAAGACAACAACGAATACCTGATCATGGCAATGGAAAATACCGGAATTATAATAGGTAAGACAGGGTTTGAGAAAAACAAAAGAGCAGAGAAATTGCCCGACACCCCGGAATTTCCAGATGAATACAAAACACACGTAACAGATGCATGGGACACCCTGTACCTGGGACTGAACTTTCATTACCCAACATCAATAAATTCTTCACTAACAACACACTACCCCCTGTGATCATTTGAGAAAATATGCGCCTGGGCACATATCGGGCTTTTGATGCAATCATTCCTAAAAAGGAATGGATTTTCTCGACAATCCCTTTTTCCTTTTCTACTTTCTTTTCTTCCAAACTGTATCCGCTCGCTTGTTTTATGCAAAGGTACTTCGTCTGAAAATGTTTCCTGGCAAGG
>CAZFOI010000192.1:1041-4219 GCA_964520605.1 uncultured Bacteroidales bacterium | reverse complement strand
CGAAAGTGAGTCTGATTGCACCGTTAATTGGGTCTAAGCCAATGAACGACAGGAGCAAACCAAAACAAGCAGCAATTAAACCTTTCACAATATTTCCGGTGCTAAGCCCCGCGACAATGGAAATACCCAGCAATCCAAGCGAAAAGTATTCGGCTGGCCCAAATTTCAAAGCCATTTTGGCCAACACCGGGGAAACAAAAACCAGGCATATGCAAGATATCACCCCGCCGACAAAGGAAGCATAAAGTGCCATATCTAAAGCTTTTAATGCTTCGCCTTTTTTTGCGAGTGGGAATCCCTCAATCGAAGTAGCGGCTGCTGCCGGAGTTCCGGGAGAGTTGATTAGAATTGCGGTAATCGAACCGCCGTAAATACCGCCGCAGTATATTCCCAATAAAAATGCAAAGGATGGCACCGGAGGCATAAAGAATGTCATGGGCAAAAAAACTGCGACACCCGTTGTTGCGGTCAAGCCTGGCAAGGCACCGATGATAATACCGAGGAAAACACCAAATATTGCCATGGAAATACACTCCAAATTGGCAATATCCCCGATGCCAACCAGAAAGCCCTCAATGATACTCATAAACTGCCCCCCTAATAGAATAAGAATTCCAATGGGCCCAAAGGAATTGAAAGTTTCAAATACACAAAGAAAAACATTGTCGAAACCAATGTGAATAAAAATGCCATGGTCAAACCGTGCAACAACTTTCTGCCGCCGGTGAGATAATACATGCCGACCAACATAATCAAATTGGTTATGGGGTATCCAAGGGGTTTAAGTGCCAGCAAGAAGAAAATACAAAGCGCAAGCACAGCAAACGATATGGTGTAGAACTCTACTGTTTTTTCTTTTCGATCGTTTTCCCGTTTCTTTTTAACGGCTCTATATAAGACAATTGTGCCAAACGCTAACATCAAACCCGAAACCAAACGTGGAATAGTACGCGGGGATAGATTGAAGGTGTTGTCTCCATATCCTTCTAATATAAGGTGCGGAACCCCGATCAATAGCATGAATAAACTCAATACAACTACGATCGAGCCAGTGATGATATCAATTTTGCTCTGCCGAAGAACAATTTTGCTCTTGAAAAATGCTTCCATGTACGCACCTCCAAACTTTGCGTGTACAGCCGAAAGATCTTCGGCTGTACACGTTTCACTAAAGTAAACTGAAAACTATTTCATGTAAGCCTCGATTACAGGAGTCATTGCTTTGTAAGACTCTTCGATTTCCTTCCGTACGGTTGCTCCGTCTACCCACTCAACATCAAATGCGGATTTTTTTGCGAGTTCAAGGAAGGTCTTATCTTCACAAGCGGCCTTAAAAGCTTGTGCCAGTTTTTCAACAACTTTTGGGTCCATGCCTGCGGGTCCGATAATTATAGATCGTTGCATACAAGCATCCATATTGTAGCCCAATTCATTTAATGTGGGGGTGTTGGCATCAAAGCGTTGATTTTCAAATGTGACAAGCATTCTCATAGTTCCTGCGGCAAGTTCGGCTGCTGCGGTCGGTACCTCAACAACGCAAAAGTCCAGATCCCCGGAAAGCGTTGCCAGGGCCGCTTGACGAGCTCCCTCATAGGGTACATGCACAGTATCCATACCGGTTGCTAAGTTTAGGGCACCCATGACCAACTGTTGCCAGCTGTTTGCTGCGCCACCGCTGTATGTCAGTTTTCCGGGGTTTGCCAAAGCGTATTTTACGAGATCTTCCAATGTTTTAAAAGGCGATTCATTACGCACAAATATTGCAGTATGCTGAGTTGTTATACTGCATATAAATGTGGCGTCCTCAAAGCTAAACCCGGTATCCATAATTTGGGGGCGAAGAATAAAACTTGCCATCCAATTGTACCCAATCGTGTAACCGTCGGGGTTGGCTTTCAACGTTGCCAATGTACCCGGAACTGCTGCCCCGCCAGCCTGATTCTCAACAACCAATGCCTGGCCAAAATAAGTAGGAAACACGCTGCTAAGCAATCGCCCGGCAACATCAGTAGCACCTCCGGCAGTATAAGGAATAATGCATACGACAGGTTTTATGGGATAATCATTAGATTTTGCTGCGGGTGCTGCGGGTGCTGCGGGTGCCGCTGAGACTGTCGGAGATGCGGGAGATGCGGGAGCGGATGGTGCCGCCGGAGATGCTGGTGCCGCGGGTGCCGCTTGCCCTCAGCAAGCAACCAGAAAAAGCATTAATAGAACACCCATGAAAAGTACAAACAGCTTCTTCATTTCTTAATTTCCTCCTGTTTTATATTTATTTGACCTGCGAAATTACTCGTAGGTGTAATAACCTTTTTTTGTTTTTCTTCCAAACTCACCGGCCTCATATTTTGCTTTCACAATTTCATAACCCGGGGGGATTTCACCGTTTTCAATACGTCTTCTCTCATAGGCGAAAAAATTTACATCAATTCCGGTAAAATCAGTCAGCCTAAATGGTCCCATTGGATAGTTAAGTCCCAACTCGACAGCAGTGTCGATATCTTCAATACTTGCGATTCCATCTTCAAGCAATCGATATGCCTGATCCTTTTGGGCACGCAAGATACTGTTGACGATGAATCCATCCACCTCCTTGTTGAGCAATACGGGCGTTTTGCCTGTACGACGGGCGAATTCCATGAGAAAGACGGCGGTCTCTTGTGCAGTGTGGTTCCCCTTTACAACCTCAACAAGCTTTATAGCCAGTGCAGGCATAAAATAATGAAGATTCGCGAGACGTGCGGGGTTTTTCACAATATCGGAAAAAACTGAAGACACCATATAGCTGGAGTTTGTCGCCATCACAGCATTTTCATCTAGATGCTTATTCGCCTCAAAAAAGAATGCGCGCTTAATTTCTCGGCTTTCTACAACCGCCTCAATCAGTAATTGAGTCCCTTCACAGCCCTCAGAAATATCTCCGCTCACACGAAAAAGCTTTGCAGCATCCTTGGCTGATTGTTCCGTTAAGCGTCCTTTTCTGATTCTTTCTTCGAGATATTTATTCTTCCATTCCTCAATGCTTTCACGAACGAGGTTATTGGTTTCAACAGCCACAACATCATAGCCATGGATTGCCGTATTCAAAGCAATCTGGCGACCCATTGCTCCGCCCCCGGCCACACAGACTTTTTTCAAATCCTCAATTCTCATCTCATAAATCGCTTCCTTCCGTCTC
>CAZFOI010000192.1:0-1031 GCA_964520605.1 uncultured Bacteroidales bacterium | reverse complement strand
ACTAATGCATTCCTCCGTCAACAATTAATGCGGTTGCGTTGACAAATGAGGCCTCGTCAGATGCAAGAAACGCGTACATTGCTGCAACATCCTCAACCTCGCCGGTGCGCTTCAATGGAATGCTGGAAATTTTTTCATTCATGGTGTCCTTAGGTATTTTTGCTGTCATATCGGTGCGAATAAATCCGGGGGTCACACAATTTACATTAATCCCGTATTTGCCTAATTCTCTGCCCAAGGAGCGGGTGAAGCTCATAATAGCCGCTTTTGAAGCTGCGTAATTGCACTGACCGAAATTGCCTTTTATTGCACTTACTGAAGAAGCGCTGATTATTTTTCCATAGTGCTTCTCCATCATAATTTTAACCACGGCTTTGCTCATGTTATATGTGCCGAAAAGGTTAATCTCGATGACACGATAAAAGTCGTCATCTTTCATTTTGTAGAATTGTGAGTCTGCCGTGATGCCTGCGTTGTTGATCAAAATATCAACTGTACCGAAGCGATTTACCACCTTTGCAACAAATTCATCGGTTTGCGCACGCACAGTCACATCTGTTGCAAAACCGCATACCTCACCGTATGCCTCAAGCTTTTTCACAGCTTCATCCACATTTGTTTGATTTATATCGCAGATGGCAACCTTTGCTCCCTCTCTTAAGAAGCGTTCTGCAGTGGCAAAACCAATTCCCCCGGCTGCGCCGGTAACGATTGCGACTTTGTCTTTGAGTTTCAAAAGGCTTTCTTCCTTTCTTTTAATCTGAAATGCGTTTAACCAACATAGCCATACCAAGCCCCCCAGCTGAGGATACGCAGGCAATACCGCTTTCGCCTTCTTTAAGGTGATAAAATAGGTTTTGCAGTTGTAAAAACCCGTCTGCGCCATCGTTTTTGCCTAGTATCAGTGCTCCGCCCAACGGGTTTATTGCAGGCCACTTACTGGTTTTCAAATCCAACAAATTCTTGGTTAAGCACACATCTTCTGCGCTGTTTTCAGATATTTCCAAAGACGCGACCTGTTTTAAACTAAT
>CAZFOI010000191.1:0-4230 GCA_964520605.1 uncultured Bacteroidales bacterium | reverse complement strand
TGTTTTGTCAGACTCCCGTATGGTCTTGTTTTTTAAGCACAAAAGGGTGTAATCCCTCTTTTCCCCGGGACGGCTTTCTTTTACTACATATTCGCGTTTGAGGATGGTGCTTATTGTTGGGGCATAGGTTGAAGGGCGTCCGATTCCCAGTTCTTCCATACGTTTCACCAGGCTGGCCTCGGTATATCTGGGAGGTGCTTTGGAAAAACGCTGGGTGGCCATAATTTCCTCAGCATGCAACTCCTGTCCTGTTTTTAGCGGAGGCAGGATACTGCCTGTTGTGTCCTCGTCCTCCTCATCGAACGACTCAATGTAAACCTTAAGAAACCCGTCGAACAGCAACACTTCTCCACTGGCTGTGAAAGCGTCATTCAGGGTGGAAATGCCGATGGTGGCTGTTGTCTTTTCCAGGCGGGCATCGCTCATCTGGGAAGCAATGGTGCGTTTCCAGATCAGCTCGTAGAGTTTCTTTTCTGCAGCATCTCCCTTTATTTCGGCAAGCACCAGATTGGTTGGCCTGATGGCTTCATGTGCCTCCTGGGCTCCCTTGGTCTTTGTGGTAAACCTTCTTGGATTAACATATTGCCTGCCATAAAGCGACTCTATGGCAGAAGCCGCCATGCCCATGGCTGTTTCGGAAAGCACCACGGAATCGGTACGCATATAAGTGATTTTGCCCGACTCATAAAGTTTTTGTGCCACCATCATGGTTCTTGCAACAGAAAAACCCAGCTTGCGACTGGCTTCCTGCTGAAGGGTGGACGTGGTGAATGGGGCTGCGGGTGTCTTTTTTGCCGGCCGGGTTTCAATGTCCAGAACCGAAAAATTTGCGTTTTTACAAGCCTCCAAAAAAGCCAATGCATCTTCTTGCTTTACGAACCGTTTGGGGAGCTCTGCTTTTACCTTATGCATGCTGCCATTGGATTCAGCCAGAAACAGTGCATTAACTCTGAATGCAGAAGTGGTGTTGAATTGCTGTATTTCTTTTTCGCGTTCCGCAATCAGTCTTACCGCAACAGATTGTACCCTGCCGGCCGACAATGCCGGTTTTACTTTCTTCCATAAAAGGGGTGAGAGTTCAAAACCCACCAGGCGGTCCAACACCCTGCGTGCCTGTTGTGCATCTACCAGATTGCGGTTGATCAGACGGGGCTGCTCAATGGCTTTGAGTATCGCATTTTTGGTGATTTCATGAAACACAATGCGTTTATATTTTGAATCATCAAGCCCGAGGCTTTCCGCCAAATGCCATGAGATAGCCTCTCCCTCGCGGTCTTCATCTGTAGCCAGCCATACTGTTTCAGCTTCTTTGGATAGTTTTTTCAGCTCATTTACGACGGTTTTTTTGTCAGATGGGATCTCGTAAACAGGGAAGAAGCCTTTATCAATCTCAATGCCTATGGTAGATTTGGGCAGGTCGCGAACGTGTCCGAAGCTGGATTTAACAAGGAACTCCTTTCCAAGGAAATTTTCGATGGTCTTTGCCTTGGCAGGCGACTCCACGATAACCAGGTTTTTTGCCATACGTTTTTGTTTGGGGCACAAAAGTACGCATTTTTCTTAATTTTGTTGTTGTTTAGGGAACAGCGCATTGCATACACCCAAGCCGCTGATTCCGGTTTATGAATCATTTTAATATCGCCTTCAGTGAAAAAGCTATATATAGAAACCTTCGGATGCCAGATGAATTTTTCAGACAGCGAGATAGTGGCATCCGTAATGACAGAACATGATTATCAGACAGTTGATGATGCAAAACAGGCAAATGTAATCTTTCTGAATACCTGCTCAATCCGTGACAATGCAGAACAGCGGGTTCTTGGCCGAATCAGGGAGTTGCAGGCATTGCGAAAAAAAACCCCGGGGCTTGTAATTGGTGTGCTGGGATGCATGGCAGAACGTTTGAAGGAGGCCCTGTTGGAGGAGAAAAGCCTGGGAATGCGTGTAGACATGGTTGTTGGCCCGGATGCCTACCGGGATTTACCCCGCTTGATGCCCGATGTGGAAAGCGGACACCAGGCTGCCAGCATCCTGCTGTCAGAGGAAGAGACCTATGCCGACATTACCCCGGTACGTTATGCCAGTGGTGGTGTTTCGGCATTTATTTCCATCATGCGCGGATGCGAAAACTTTTGCGCATACTGCGTGGTGCCATACACCAGAGGCAAAGAGCGAAGCCGCGATCATGAGTCCATCATTTCGGAAGCCAGGCAATTGTTTCAGGAGGGTTACAGGGAAATTACCCTTTTGGGGCAGAATGTAAACTCTTATCGCTTCAACACCTCCAATGGCGAAATGCATTTTCCGGAACTCATTGGATTGGTGGCGGGTATAGACCCCGCACTCAGGGTACGGTTTGCCACCTCACACCCCAAGGATCTCAGCGGGGAATTGCTGGAGGTAATGGCAGGTTATCCGAATATCTGCCGGTCAATTCACCTGCCGGTTCAGTCTGGTTCCACAGCGGTTCTCAAAAGGATGAACCGGAAATATACCCGCGAGGATTACCTCAAGCGTATTGAAGCCATTCGCAGCAAGCTGCCCGGATGCGCAATCTCTACCGATATCATCACCGGCTATAGCGGAGAGACCCTGGAAGAACATCAGGAGACCATCAATCGTATGAGGCAGGTTGGGTTTGATTTTGCCTTTATGTTTAAATATTCTGAAAGACCGGGAACCCTGGCCGAGAAAAAACACCCCGATAACGTTCCGGAAGAAGAAAAGACCCGCCGATTACAGGAAATCATTGACCTTCAGCAAGAGTTGTCTCTAAAAAGCAATCAAAACGACATTGGCAGCGTGCAGGAGGTTCTTGTTGAGGGTTTTTCAAAGCGATCGGTTAAACATGTTTCCGGCAGGACGTCATTCAATAAAGTGGTGGTTTTCCCCGACATGGGGTTTGCCCCGGGAACCTATGTGAATGTAAAGATTACCTCATGCTCGGCTGCCACGCTTAAGGGTGAAGCCGTTGGCCTGAATGGGTGAAATAATAATTCAGTAAGCTATGGAAAAGTTTGCCATCATTGCAGCAGGGGGACTTGGATCCAGGGTGGGTTCTGAAACCCCAAAACAGTTCATGTCTGTTGGAGGCAAACCCATGGTGCTTCACTCACTGCAGGCATTCCGAAAAGCCATACCCGGCATAAAACTGGTGCTGGTAATGCCTTCGGAATGGTTTGGTTATTGGGATGAGCTGAGTCGCAAACAGGGGCTTGATTATGACATTGATCTGGTGGCCGGCGGCCCACAGAGATTTCATTCGGTAAAAAATGGTCTGAAGAAAATTTCCGGCAACGGCCTTGTCGCCATACATGACGCCGCGCGCCCCCTGGTTTCACTTGAAACGATTTCCCGGGTTTTTCATTTTGCGGCCAGATTTGGGAGTGCCATTCCGGTGGTTGAGCCTGCAGACTCCATCAGGGAAGTTCATCATGCCCTGAGCAGGCCCCTTGAAAGAAAATCCATCAGACTGGTGCAGACGCCACAGTGTTTTGACGCGGCCCGGCTCAGGAATGCCTATAACAGCAATTTTTCTGAAAAATTTACAGATGATGCCACGGTATATGAGGCGGCCGGGGAACGATTGTTCCTGGTTGAAGGAAACCCCGAAAATTTTAAAATTACCACCCGGGCCGATCTGCTAATGGCAGACGCACTGCTGGGCAGGAGAAATGCTGCTGTCAGATAATTAACATGGCATCGCCATAAGTAAAAAAGCGATATTTTTCCTTGATCGCGATTTTATAGGCTTTCATTAAAAGGTCAAAACCGGCAAAACCTGCCACCATCATCATCAGGGTCGACTGGGGAAGGTGGAAGTTGGATACCATGGCATTGGCAACACTAAAATCGTAAGGAGGGTATATAAACTTATTGGTCCAACCCTCGTAAGGTTTTAATTGTCCTGATATGGAAACAGAAGATTCCAGGGCCCTCATGGTGGTGGTTCCCACAGCACAGATTCTTTTTCGGTTTTCTTTTGCCGCATTGACAATTTTGGTGGTTTTCTCTTCAATGTAGACCTCCTCACTGTCCATCTTGTGTTTGCTGAGGTCCTCCACATCCACACTTCTGAAATTACCCAATCCGGCATGCAAGGTGATTTCAGCAAAAGTAACGCCTTTGATTTCAAGTCGCTTAATAAGCTCGCGGCTGAAATGCATACCTGCAGTCGGGGCCGCGACAGCACCTTCCCGCTTGGCAAAAACGGTTTGATATCGGTCTTTG
>CAZFOI010000190.1:0-4234 GCA_964520605.1 uncultured Bacteroidales bacterium | reverse complement strand
TGGTGGAAAGGGAATCCTTTTCCCAGCAGTGGTTGGATCAGTATCTGGCATCGAGAAAACCCCTGAGTTTGCAACATATCATTGAAGCCAAATATGTGGCGTTGTTTTTGCAAACGGAGGTATGGACAGACTGGAGAAGAACAGGTTTCCCCAACTTTGATCCTGCATCTAACAACACAACACAGGATCAGATTCCGGTGCGTCTTCCCTATCCACAGTCCGAATATTTGTATAATGGAGCCAATGTACCCCAGGTGTTCGACCTGACAACACCTGTCTGGTGGAATGCAGGTCAATAAAGATCAATTAATACTTTGTCATGAGGCATAACACTCTTTTTGCCCCGGGAAAACCGGCAATGCTGATTCTAATAATAATTATTGGCAGCACATTCTTTCAATGCAGCAAAAAAGCCTCACTGGAAGGTAGCTGGCAAATGGAGGTTTACCTTATCAATGGCAATGATGCCACCACCGAAATGACCCTTACCTGGGAGTTTTTATTGGATGGTACTTTCAGGCAGTATATGCAATTCCCGGCTGAACGCCTTACGGAAGAAGCGCGCTGGTCTTTGGATGAAGGGAATATGCTCAGACTTGAATACCCGGGCAATCCCAGTCCTGTATACTGGAAAATTGAACATCTGAATAGAAACCAATTATCTGTAGAATACACCCGTCCCGGTTTTCTGGTAATACGTAAATTTTCCAGATTAAAGTAAGGTATTCCCGACCGGGCGGCAGTCTTATGTTATACTGTCGAACCACCATATCAGGGCTTTTCCTCCTTGCCATTCTATTTCTCTGGCCATGCACCCGGGCAGGCGCCCAGGAAGTATCTGCTTTTGACAAAATTGTTGTAGATATGGAACGCACCCACCAAATCAGGGTGTTCTATATGCCCGAATGGTTCAGTGGGGAGGTGTTTTCAATCCCTGCACCAGGAATGCATCCGGCTGCAGTCCTTGAGCAGATGCTAAGTGGCAAGGGTTATCGTATTCTGGCATTTGAAGGCAGTATTGCCATCGTTCCAGGGGAGGGGACAGGACAGGCTGCCATAATTCGGGATAAGGAAGTAATCACCATTGGAGATCCCCTTCAGTATGGCAGGCATCGTTTTGCAACAATAAACGGAAAGGTAATGGATGGAACCAGCGGTGAACTTCTGCCAGGAGCCGTAGTTTACGCAGAACCATCCGGAGAAGGGGCAGCAACAGATCAAAACGGTTATTTTACCATGAGACTGCCAGTTGGTGAACAGCGGCTCAGGGTATCCTTTGTTGGTTATCAGGAATCATACTGGCAGGTGTTTGTGGTAAGCCATGGGGAGGCTGTTTTTGAACTATTCCAGCATGCAACAGCCCTTGATGCGGTAACCGTGACCGCAAAAAGAGCAGAAGAAAACCTCACCGGCATGAAAATGAGTATGGTGTATCTTGATGCCAAAACCCTCAAGGAGCTGCCGGGAAATTTCGGAGAACCGGATATAATTCGATCCATGGGTATGCTGCCCGGTATACAAACAACCGGAGAGTTTGGCAGCGGTTTTCATGTCAGGGGGGGTAGCGCTGACCAGAATCTGGTGCTGGTAGAAGGGGTTCCGCTGTTTCATGCTTCCCACCTTTTTGGGTTGGTTTCAGTAGTGAACCAGGATATGGTAACCGGGGTACAGCTCTACAAGGGTGGCATTCCTTCGAGTTATGGCGAACGAGCTTCATCGGTGCTGGAAATCAGAAAATCGGGCAGTATTCCCGACAGGCTTCAGTTCAGGGGGGGGGTTGGCATACTGAACAGCCGGCTGCACATGGAAGCTCCGCTGTTTTCAGGCAAAGCCGGTCTTTCATTTGGTGCCCGAACGTCTTACTCGAATTGGTTCTTACATAGAATGCCGGATGCCGATCTGATGAATTCCGATGCCCGTTTTCATGATTTGAGCGGGGTATTTACTGCCAATCTGGGAAAGGGCGGCACCCTGGGGCTGTTTGTATATAGCAGCGCTGACCATTTTCTTCAAGGCGGCTACAATGCCCACGATTATGGCAACACCCTGGCTTCTGTCCGCTGGAATCTTATGATAGGCAATCGACTGTATTCCAGATTATTATATGGCATAAGCCGCTATAGCAATCAGTTCAGGCACGACAGGCCCGGACAGCCCCGGGAATCCCATTTGCTTAGCAATGCCATAGATTACCGCACATGGCGCTGGCAAATTGAATATATACCGGATAAGGATATGGCCATTGAGGGGGGGGGGCAGGGTGTTTTCTACGGTATAGATCCCGGAAAAATTGAACCCATCCATAACGAAAGCATTTATAGACCATACCAGCTTGGTGCTGAGCAGGCAAGGGAAACGGCTGCATTTGTTTCTGCAAGGCTGGAAATATCGGAGAGACTTGGCATGGAAGCTGGTCTGCGGGTGGTCCGTTACAACCTGCTCGGTCCGGGTGTGGAGCATGTATATGCATCCGGACTACCGAAAAGTCCGCAATCCATTACGGATACCATTGATTATCATGAGGGTCAGTCTATGTTTGGTCATCTTGCTGCCGAACCAAGGATCAACCTCAGGTACCTGATTGATGGAAATCAGTCGGTCAAGTTTAGCTATAACCGGCAGCATCAGTATATTCAGCTGGTTTCCAACACATCTGTTATGACGCCCTCTGATATATGGAAGTTGAGCAACTCCCATATCCACCCTTTGAGAAGCGATCATGTTTCGATGGGCTATTTCAGAAATTTTTTGGATCACAGTATAGAAAGTTCCATAGAACTATACTATAAAAAACAAAGCGGACTGATAGAATACCGCGATGGGGCCAAAATAATACTGAATCCCTTTTTAGAGTCGGATTTGGTTTCCGCAACCGGAGAAAATTACGGTTTGGAGTTGTTTGTGCATAAAAAAACCGGCAGACTGGCAGGCTGGTTAAGCTATACCTTTTCCAGGGCACTGAAACAAACCCATGAGTCTTTCCAGAGCCATCAGGTGAATCAAAACAAGGTGTTCCCATCAAGTCTGGACAAACCACATAATTTTTTAATGAACGCCAATTACCATATCTCCAGAAGATGGAGATTGAATACCACTTTTACTTACAGTACAGGCCGTCCGGCTACTTATCCTGAGATTCTGTATGGTTTTCAGGGCCATGAGGTGATACAGTATTCTGAGCGCAACAAATACCGTTTGCCCGATTATCATCGCCTGGATGTTTCAATCAGTTATGGAGAAAACCTCAGAATACATCAACGCGGAAAGGGAAGCTGGACTTTGTCAGTAGTAAATGTTTACGGGCGGAAAAATCCGTTTTCGGTTTTCTATGAAAAATCAGTGCCTCACGAAGGAAATAATTTCCGCAGGTATAGTCTTTACAAACTGTATATTATTGGTCGTCCCCTGCCCATGATATCCTATTCTTTTTCTTTTTAAACCTTCCTGTAAAGATGAAAGAACCCGGGAAAAACAATACAGTCAATGAAAGCAAGGATGGTTTCTTTGGTGCCTTCTGCCACAAAACCATGCTCTTTTTTGCCCTGATGTTTGGTCTGGCTGCCTGTACCGAATTGTTCATTCCTGAAATTCAGGCTCCCGGTGAGGTTCTTGTGGTGGAAGGCCTGCTTACCAATCAGCCCGGATCAGCCATGGTGAAGCTTACAGTAGGCGTTCCGTACGAGGGCCGATTCAGAGACAAACCTGTGCAGGGTGCTAACGTATTTGTAGCCGTGGATGATGGAAGCAGTATTCCTTTCAATGAGGCTGAACCCGGAGTGTACCGCCCACCAGCTCATTATGCTGCCCTGCAGGGCAGGACATATACCCTGCATATAGAAACAAACACCGGCGAAATTTACCGGTCCAATCCCCAAACCCTGAATCCCGCAGTATTTGCAGACAGCCTGGCTGCCTTGTATACTGAGCGTATTATGGAATATCAGAACCTTACCGGAGACCGGGAGGTTGGACCCGTTGAGGGGCTGGAGTTCTCGATTGAACTGGATACAGGAGAGGCCTATCCCATGCTGCGCTTTGAAACCCACATATTGGTACAATATGTTTTGTATCTTTTCGACCCGCCAATGCCTGGTGATTTGGTACTGATGTTTTGCCGGCGCAAAATTCCCATGGATGATGAGGTAAATGTAATGGTTCCTGATTTTGAATTTACCGGTGGGGACCGTTTAAGACATACCATTGGATTTATGCCCCGAAGCTTCAGGTTTTTTGA
>CAZFOI010000189.1:0-4262 GCA_964520605.1 uncultured Bacteroidales bacterium | reverse complement strand
ATTCACTGGCACGCCGTTTATCAGCAAAAGTGTCTGGTCAAAAGTACCGCCACGAATCCCAATATCGGACTGAATGCCAAAAGCCCCGCGGGAGCGTACATCCACCCCCCTGATGTTCCGAAGCAATCCCGGCAAATCTCCCCGGGCAGACCGCTCAATTTCTTTTTGGGTCAGGACATGAACCACCCGCATCAGACCGGAAGCCACCACAGGAGCCCGCTGTGCACTCACCACCACCTCATCCAAATCCACTTCCCTGCCTTGCTGCTTCACCAACAGGGTATCCGGCCGGGAAGCTCTGCCAACAGGAGCAATAAGCATCAGACATGCCGCAGAAAGGACACCAATGGTAATGTGTCTGGAAAGGCTGTTATAAACGGCAAAAGATTTTCTGCTCCAGCGCTTGAACCGGCTATAATTTGTTTTGGCAGAAGAGGGATTCATCATACTTTTTACCAATTTGCATCCAGGCTCCATTTTCCCTGCCAGGAAATGGCAGATAAAGAAGGGGAAAAATGCTCCCCCTCCCTAATAAACACCGGAATGTTATTAAATAGTGCATTGTTTTTCTGAAGCTGAACACCGGCATCCGGACCAACACCAATATGAAGCCCGGGTTTATAATACATCGACAATGAGGCTGATTCGACAATAATGGGCGTATCCGACGGGACCATTGCCAAAACCTGATCAAACGCTTCAGGGAGCAGGTGATCAGAAACAGCCTGAATATAATAGACAACCGAGGCACCGCTTCTAAGCATTCTTGAGCTATCCTTTTCACCGTCTATATTATGCTCTCTCATCAGCAACAATTGGCCTTCCTTATATAACATCAGGCCTTCGGGATCCTGAAGATGCCAGTGGGGAGAAATTTTGACTGCCACAGGTTTGCAATTGCGCAATTCCTCAATCAAACGACAAATAAGCAGGGTCTTTCCGCTATTCCTGCCGGTTCCACTAACCAACAAAAGGTTGGGCAGGAATTTGGGGATGGAAGAGGTCATGGCGATGGGGCATCAATTTGGGTGGTTGGTAAGGGAGAACCTGAGCGTAACGGTTTCCTGCAAACCATCAATCCTTATAAGATACACTCCTGATCTCAGCTCTGATAAAAGGGAGTGCAAAGGAATGACTGCCTCAACTGTTCCATGCGGGGTATGCTTTAGAGCAGATAACTTTCTCCCGGAAATATCAAAAACTGTTATTGAAAGATCAACAGGATTGTTCAGTGAAATTACCAATACTGAATTCAGGTTTGCCGGATTGGGAAACACCCCTCTGACAATGAAATCCGCCATATCAGGGCCTGTTCCGACTGCTTTCTGCAAAGCTGCATCCTTAATTATGCGTTCATAGGCCGATACCTGCACATTATGAATTTCCACAGAAGTATACCCCGGGGCAGAAATTCTCAGATTGTAATTTCCGGGATTTATTGGTCTGAAATACATGCCCGTATGTTTGTCTGAAAACACTTCTGAATGCCATGCATCGTGGCCGATGATCTCTATGCTGGCCTCAAGGGGCAAACCGGTGGCAGCATCCGTTACCCTGCCCCTGATTCCGTAGGTTGCCTGTCTGATATAATTAATAAGCGAGCGTCTGTTGTATTCCCAGTGTGCCGGTAATTGTGAAGGAGAAAGCATTTTCACATTGCTGAGCTCAAGGGTCATTTCCCGGCAGTACCGGTAATAATTCATATAATCCTGCCTGCTGCCATACACCACATACCAATCCCCTCCATGGGTAATCCCCCTGTCGAAACTGGACCAGCTTGTGGGATTCATGTAATTTGCAGGGCTGTAGTGCCTGGCTGTATCGGCATACTCTCTTGAAACAAATTGCCACCAGACATGATCTGCATGCTTCCTTACCGTTGACCGCCAACTGTCGAAAGGATAATTTACCAGTTCGATACCCGAATGAATATTGGCCGAAGCCGTAAAGGAAAGGGTGTCGGTAAATGATATCATGGCAATGGTTTCGGGTTGAAGGGGACCAGTGGCAGAACTTACCGGGTTGGGGTAATTCCTGTTCAGGTCATATCCATTGGCATTGGCCCTGGTTGCTCCGGAAATACTGGAATTATCATTTCTATAAGTCCCGTCAGGATTCTCATTGGGGCAAATCCAGATTTCGGTATTATCAAGCAACCAGGTGATGTCACTATCTGACCCGTATCCGTTTAAAAAATGGTCGATCAGCCTTAGGGTCAGAATAAACCCAACTGTTTCATCACCGTGCATGGTAGAGGTGTACATGAACCGGGGAACCGGTCGTCTGCTGCCAGGTTGGGGCGAAATTTTCAAAAACATGATGTCCCGGCCCATTACGCTCTGCCCAATCACATACAAACGACACAATTCAGGAAATCTGGTCTCAAAATCACGCATCATGGCCACATAAGCCTCATAGGTAGGATAAAAGTCCCAGGTATTGGCTGTCTGCTTTTCAACAATTTCGTCAAAAGTTTTCATCCTGAGATCATCAACAGACAGGCCAGGTGGTGTCAATACCGAGTGAGGGATGCCAAATTCCAAAAAACGGTTGTAAGCCTCTGCAGACGCCCAGGCAACGACACTGTCCTTACGGACTGCATCCAAAGAGATTACCCGGCCAAGCTCCGGATGCTGATTCAGAAATCGTGTTTCGAAACAAACATACACTTCACCCTGAATCATAAGGTAATGATCTGCTTTTGATATGGTTGATGCCGGAGTCTGCGCAGCAGGTCTGCCCATAGGCATAAGCAGACACATGAGCATCAACATAAAGTATCCTTTATGTCTCAGGTCCAGACAATACCTTGCAGAAATAATCATTTATCCGAAAAAAAATTCATATTAAAACAATCCCAATCAAAGCCTGCTTGAATAATCAGTAGTCTGTTTTGCATTCCAGGAGGCACTCATTTGATTCAACAGGGATTTGTTTATTTTCACCAGTGGCAGCCTGACTTCATTCTGCACAAGTCCCATCAGACTAAGCAGCGCCTTAATACCGGAAGGACTTCCATCAGCATATATCGCCAGGATATAGTCGTGCAGGTGCAGGTGTATTTCCCTGGCAGAATCAAAGTCATTCTCCAGGCAGAGCCTTACCATGCGAGAAAATTCCCCGGGAAATGCATTGGCAATTACAGAAATTACGCCATCGCCGCCAAGCGACATAAACGGGAGGGCAAGATCATCATTTCCAGAAATTACAAGAAAGCCTTCCGGTCTGTTTTTTAAAATGCCGGCGCATTGAGCCAGGTCGTGAGAGGCTTCTTTGATACCGATTACCCCCGGGACCTCATGGGCAATTCTGAGAGTGGTGTCAGCTGAAAGATTGCTGCCGGTCCGGGAAGGAACGTTGTATATAATTATCGGTCTGGGGCAAATTCCTGCCAGACTTTTGTAATGATACAAAATACCCTTTTGCTGAGGCTTGTTGTAATAGGGACTTACAGAAAGCACGGCATCAACACCGTCGAAAGTGGTGTTTCTGATCAGGGCCTCGAGCTCATTGGTGTTGTTTCCTCCAATACCAACTACAACCGGGACACGACCTTCAACCATTTCAACTGCCTGATGAATCACGGCCTGCTTCTCGTCCCTGCTCAGCGTAACGGCCTCTCCTGTTGTGCCAAGAAATACGATATAATCAATTCCGTTGTTTACCTGAAAGTTTATCAGTTTTTCGAAAGAATGAAAATCAATGCTTCCATCCTTGTGAAAAGGCGTCACTATTGCGGTTCCCGTACCTTTGAAAAGATCAGGCATTTGAAACTGGGTTTTGAATGATTTTTAAATAATGTACCACATGGCCAATCAGCTCCTTTACCGGAGTCTGATCCGGAACCTTAATCATGAGATCGTAAACATTGACCCTGGAATCAGCAAACCGTCCCACCTTATAGCTCGCTTTGGTAAAAGCAGCAATGCAAGCTGTATAAAACTGGTTCACTGGCGTAAGGTCAATCAGGATATCGTAAGGACCTTCAATGAAACTGCTAAGGGACTCTGCCACCGGTTTGAGTTGCCAGTTAAACCCATTTTGAGAGGTCCAGGCAACCCTGTCCTGACCAAGCAGATAATCAGGCGCACGCTTATGGCTCACATAGGCAAGCAGCTTCACCCGCTTGCCCATATCGGTTAATTGTTTTTCCAATTCCAGGGCCTGGCGAAAAACAGCCGGATCATCGCCCTGAAACAAAACGCCGATTTGCCTGCCCGAATCCAGCCCGATAACCTTATGGGGGTATTCCGGAAGACGTT
>CAZFOI010000188.1:0-4318 GCA_964520605.1 uncultured Bacteroidales bacterium | reverse complement strand
AATGGCATGTTCTCACCAAAACTTGAGGTGATGCCATCCTTACTGCTGGCTTATATGCCCGTCAGGGGGCACTCCATAAGGGTGTCTTACCGGCATACATTTGATCATCCGGCCCAATTTCAACTAAATGCCCAACCAATCCAGATAAATCCTATCAGCACCCTGCAGGGAAACCCCCTGTTGATTCCGCAAATTGTGCAACAGACTAAGGCAGAATACTCCAGGCAGTTGGAAAAGGCCTTTGTTTCCTTTCAGACTTTTCACTACAACCGAAAAAATGCCATAGGTCAGAAAGCCGAACCCGGGAAGGACGGAAGTTTGAGCAGCACGTTTTACAATCAGGGCAGCATCAGGCAAACAGGGGCCAGAATCAGTGGCCAACTGGGGCTGGGCAGATCGGCAGGCCTGAATGCATCTGCATCGGGTTTTCGGGTCAATGCCTTAACAGATGGCAAATCTGATTTGGTAAGCTTTACAAACAGGACGGCATGGCATTACGATCTGGCCCTCTCCGTATACGCCAATTTTGGGAGTGGATTTGGCATGCTGGCCAGTTATCAGCAAGCTGCACCGGTATTTGAACTTCAAAGGACGCAAAGCCAGGATGCCCTTTACCTTATTTCTGTATCCAAAGAATTTCGCTCTGGAATAAAGGGAAGCATTGTCAGCATGATGCCTTTATCCAATGGGTATGCCTATCAAAAGTTTGAAGTTATGGGAAATGACTTTGTGGAGAAACATAGCGGCATCATTCAGCTATCGGCTTTCCCGCTTATTTTCAGTCTCAGGTATGTATTCCCTGCGGGAAGCAACAGACAGACCGCACACCAGACAGATTACCAGCTGGAAAAAGTCAGAACCAGGGGTTTATGACCACCAGGACTTCATGGCATTGAATATCAGCATTTTTCCATCTGTTTCATTTATTGTTTTTGCGATATACCAAATCGGTAGTATATTCGCATGAATACACCAAAACACCAACGGGATGGAAAACCTATTTTTCAGTCTGGGGGGAATCCTGGCCGGAGCCATAATTGCCTGGATTATCCGATCCCTGATGCTCAAAATAAAAATGAATGAATTGCTGAAACAGTCGGAGCAGGAAGCGGCCATGCTTCAGGCGCGACTGGAGGCCTCGGCTGAAGCAATGAACAGCTTAAGACAGGACCTTGATGCTTCCAGAGAGGAACTCCGGACCAGCACACAATCATTAAATGATGCCCTGAGGAACCTCTCCCGTACAGAAGAAGCCAATGCCGCGCTAAAGGAGAAGCTGGAGGTGCAAAAACAGGAAATCGAAGCGCTTGGCAACAGAATCAGGATGGAGTTTGAGAACATCGCTGCAAAGATTCTTGAAGAGAAAAGCGAGAAATTTACCCGCCAAAACAAAGACAACCTGGAATTGATTCTGAAACCCCTGGGTGAGAACATTGAAAATTTCCGCCGAAAGGTAGAAGAGGTTTACGACAAGGAATCAAAAGAAAGGTTTTCACTGGGTAACGAGGTAAAACGCCTGATGGAGCTGAACCAAAAGGTAAGCGAGGATGCCGTTAACCTTACCAATGCGCTCAAGGGCAGCTCAAAGGTTCAGGGAGACTGGGGGCAGGTGATACTTGAAAATATTCTGGAAAAATCCGGTTTAACCAAAGACCGGGAATACTTTGTTCAGGAATACCTGAAAGACGAAGACGGCAATTACCTGAAAAATGAATCGGGCCACAGAATGCAGCCCGATGTGATTGTGCAGTATCCCGACAACCGCAAGGTTATCATCGATGCCAAGGTTTCCCTTACCGCTTATACGCGCTATGCTGAAGCGGCAGATGCGGCTCTGCAGGAAAAGGCCTTGAAAGAGCACCTGATGTCTATCCGCAGGCATATAGAAGAGCTGAGCAGCAAACATTACCAGGATTATGCCGCCACCCTTGATTTTGTGATGATGTTTGTACCTGTAGAACCGGCCTATCTGGAGGCACTCAAAGCAGACCCGGAGCTCTGGAACGATGCTTACCGTAAACGCATCCTGCTCATCTCGCCCACCAACCTGATTACGGCCCTGAAACTCATAGAAGATTTATGGAAGCGAGAGTATCAGAACCAGAATGCCATTGACATAGCCGATCGTGGGGCAAAGCTGTACGACAAATTTGTTGGATTTGTTGAGAATTTCTCCGGCATAGGATCTAACCTTGATAAAGCCAAAAAAAGCTATGAAGAGGCTCTCGGGCAGCTTTCTTCCGGTCGCGGCAACCTGATAAGCCAGGCGCATAAGCTTAAAGACCTTGGCATTCAGTCAAAGAAAAGCCTTCCGGCTTCGCTTGTAAGCGGTAAGGAGGAAGGCTATGGCGAAGAAGAAGATGATGATGAAGCTGAAACCGGACAGTCTGAGGAATAAAAACACCCTGAAAAAATGGACATTAAAAAGATTTTCGAAAACAACAAAACCTGGATAGAAGGCAAACTGTCTAAGGACCCTGAGTATTTTGAAAAACTATCTGCCGGACAGAAACCAAAGATTCTATACATTGGATGCTCTGACAGCCGGGTCTCTGCAGAGGAACTGATGGGTCTTAGCCCGGGCGAGGTTTTTGTCCATCGCAACATTGCCAATATGGTTCCAAATACCGATCTGAATGTGATGTCGGTTATCAATTATGCGGTAAGGCATCTTGAGGTAGATCACGTAGTAGTTTGCGGACATTATTACTGCGGTGGCATTATGGCGGCCATGCAGCCTGCTGATTTGGGCCTGCTCAATCCGTGGCTAAGAAACATACGCGATGTTTACCGCTTGCATCAGACTGAGCTGGATGCCATTGAGGATGATAATCAGCGCTACAGACGGCTGACTGAACTTAATGTTCAGGAACAATGCATCAACATAATTAAGACGGCTGTTATTCAGAAGGCGTATAAAGAAAGGGGCGTAAGGGTGTATGGCTGGATTTTTGATATACGCAGCGGGAAACTGATCGATCTTGAGATTGATTTTGAAAAAATCCTCTCTCAGATCATGAAAATTTATCGTATTACATAAGGCCGCAATGAGAAACACCCTGATTTTTGCCATTTTTATCAGCATCAACCTGAATTATGTAATGACTGTTAAAGCCACAGAAACACCAAGCCATTATACCCCGTTTTTTAATCCCTTTTCCCTGGTCATTGACCCAATGGAACGCCTTCTGCTGATAAATTTTGAGCAGGATCCGGATTCTCTTTATGTGGGATTTGAACCGCAATTCTTTGATGATGCTGTAAATGGGAAAGGACTGCTGGTTATCGGATGGAGAGCCGACGGCCGGGTGGATGTGTACCATCAGCCATCGCTTTCTCCTGACCCTACAACCTATGACATTGCCGGGAAAGGCCTGGCAAATATGATCATGCGGGAAATGGAGCACGACCGCTTTGAGATTGATGAAAGGGGGGTTCAGGCCGGCATTGTTTTCTACGATATCCATAACCGCATAATAACACTTCGAATAGAAGAAAACAGCAGCAAAAAGAGAAAGCCGTTCGGACTGCTTGCCCCTATGGGCGATGCCGCCGAAAACCCATCGGCAATGCCTTTGGTGCTGTTGCATGATTTTTATTTTGTAAGGCAAAAGGACACCCGGATTTGCATCCGGATTAACGACAAAGAGCACACACCAGACAAACTGCCCATCCCCATGGACTGGCAAAGGATGCTTTTCACGCGATACAGTCCCGATCCGTTTATTGTGACCCTGAACCCTGCTTCCGAGGGGATTCTTGAGCCTGTGCAGTTAAGGGGAGAATCCGTAATTCAGAGAAAAAACGGGCAGTGGCATTTCCTATATGCTGACGGGCAGGCCTTTTTAGAAAAGATCACCTCTGGTGATGACAGAAACCAGATTGACCTTAGTTTCTCACCAGGCTTTCCGAATTCATATACAATAGCGGATGGCAGCGAAGTAAAGGGGAAGTTCCGCATTTCAGGGCATCCGTCAACGGGAAGCATCAGCGGTGAATACAGGATAGCAAGGCAGGGAGACAAGGTCCTGATCAGCATGGTGCCAACCGGAGGGTGGAAACCCGTGCCAAACAAACTTTCCCTGAGGTTCCTTTACCGTGTGGCAAAAATTTTCCGTAATTGGCCAAAGACCTACCATTACAATGCCACGCTTATCCTGGATCAGGAAACCGCAAAAATATCCTCACACTGGGAAAGGATTCGATAAGTCCTGCCACTACTTAATCTATGGCTCCAATTGCTGCAATACTTCCAAAATGGCACGATCAAGCTGTGGGTCTTTGCCTTGCAACCTGTCATGGAATGTATTGTGCACCG
>CAZFOI010000187.1:0-4338 GCA_964520605.1 uncultured Bacteroidales bacterium | reverse complement strand
AGTGGTATCCATGATGACCGGTGTTCCTGTTCAGCGCATCGCCCTGAATGAAAGCGAACGCCTGATAAGCATGGAAAAAGACCTGGAAAAGAGCGTTATCGGCCAGCCGGAAGCCATTTCCAAAGTGGTTCGCAGCATCCGCAGGAACCGTGCCGGTCTCAAAGATCCCGGCAAACCCATAGGATCGTTTATTTTTCTTGGTCCTACCGGTGTGGGAAAAACCCACCTGGCAAAGGTTCTTTCCAAGCATTTGTTCGACTCGGATGAAGCCTTGATTCGCATAGATATGAGCGAATACATGGAAAAATTTGCCGTCAGCCGGCTCATTGGCGCGCCTCCCGGATATGTTGGGTATGAAGAAGGCGGACAGTTAACCGAAAAGGTAAGGCGCAAGCCCTATTCGGTGATCCTGCTTGACGAAATAGAAAAAGCGCATCCCGATGTTTTCCATTTGTTATTGCAGATGCTTGATGACGGGCAGCTTACAGACAGTCTGGGACGCAAGATCGATTTTAAGAATACCATTATCATCATGACCTCCAATATTGGTTCGCGTCAATTGAAGGATTTTGGCATGGGAGTGGGTTTTAACACCCCGGCAAGACAATCGGCTTCAAGAGAATACAGCCAGGGCGTTATTGAGAATGCGCTTAAAAAAGCCTTTGCCCCCGAATTCCTGAACCGTGTAGACGATGTAATCATATTTGACCAGTTGCAGAAAGAGCACATATTCTCTATCATTGATATTGAACTGGCCAAATTGTACAAACGCATTGCAGATCTTGGGTTTAAAATTGAACTTACCACTGCAGCCAAGGAATTTATTGCAGACAAGGGTTGGGATCCATCCTATGGAGCACGTCCGCTTAAGCGCGCCATCCAGAAATACCTGGAAGATCCCCTGGCTGAGGAGCTCATCAGGGTGAAAATGAAGGCCGGGGATGTGATCCTGGTTGATTTCAATGAGCAATCATCCGAGATTGTCATAGATATCAAAAAGCCCGCAAAAAAAGGCAGGAACGGCAAACAGCAGCAGACCGAAGCGGCTCCGCCCGAAGAGAACTGATCCCTGACCTATATAAAAAAAAGGCCTCCGAACAGGAAGCCTTTTTTTTAGTTTACCAGGGTACTTAAAAGCAGTATTGGTTTTCTTCAATCAGTTTGGCAGCAATGCGTCGGCGGGCCTCCTTAACATTGGTACCAGCGGTTTCGGTAAGGCGCTCCATGGCCGCAGCCAAAACCCCTGACTGTTCGTCAGAGGCAAAGGAATATACGGCATCAAGTGCAAGCTTACGGACTTTGGCTACCGAATCGTAAACATACACATCGAGCATATCCCTGAAAATGGAAGATGCCCCCTCCCCTCTGGTGGCAGTAAGTTTCTCTACCCTTAAGGCAAGTGATTCGGCAATATATACTTCCGAAATGATATCGGCGATGTTGTTCAGTACTTCCTGCTCGCGAACAAGTTTTTTCCCGAAGGCTTCGCTGGCACCATGGATGGCTATCAGGGCCACTTTTTTCATATTGGCAATGTAGCGCTGTTTGCTGCCGAACCAGGTCTCTCCCGAGTTTGCTTCACTGGTGATGGAGGCAGCATTGTTGTAAAGATCGGCTGCGGGCCCGAAAAGATCGTAATCTCCTTTCATGGCGCGTTTCATGGCTGTATCTGCCACCAGCAGGCGGTTGATCTCATTGGTACCTTCGAAGATCCTGTTGATGCGGGAATCACGGTAGCCCCTTTCAACATTCATTTCAGCAGAATAACCCATACCACCATGAATCTGAACGGCTTCGTCAACAACGAAATCAAGCATTTCTGATCCATACACCTTCAATATGGCATCTTCTACGGCATAATGGCTGATGGCGTCTATTGATCCCCTGCCAATATCGCATCCTTCCATGTTTTTATACACCTCCATAAGGTCGTCAATTTCCTGACTCACCCTGTAAATGGCAGATTCATGGGCAAAACAGCGAATGACCATTTCGGCCAGCTTGTGCTGAATGGCGCCAAAGGTGGATATCAAAACACAAAACTGCTTGCGCTCGTTGGCGTATTTTACGGCATCGGTTATGGCTTTTTTGGCAGCCCCGATTACATTGGCCCCCAGTTTCATGCGACCCATGTGAAGAATGCTGAGCGCAATACGGAAGCCTTCTCCCCTGGCTCCAAGCATGTTTTCTACCGGCACCATTACATCATTGTAATAAATCTGAGCCGTAGAACTGCCCTTGATGCCCATTTTGTGCTCATCCGGACCGATAACCACACCCGGCATATCACTTTCAACGATAAAGGCGCTGAGAATGCGGTCATTGTCTATCTTGGCAAACACAACCTGGGTATCACAGAATCCGGCATTGGTAATCCACATTTTCTGCCCATTCAGAATATAATGTTTGCCGTCTTCTGAAAGGCGGGCTGAGCTTTTGCCAGAATTGGCATCGGATCCGGCTCCGGGCTCTGTAAGACAATACGCACCCAGCAGTTCACCCGTAGCCAGACGGGTAACATACCTCTCGCGTTGATCCTGGTTCCCATAATACATAATGGGCAGGGTACCAATGCCGCAATGGGCCATAAAGGCCACTGAGAACGAATATGCTGCACCAATGGTTTCAGCTGCAAGCATCTGTGTTACAAAAGACTGCCCAAACCCACCGAATTCCTCTGGCAATGAGATGCCCATCAGACCAAGGTCTCCGGACTTTTTCAGCACCTGTTTCATCAGTTCGCGGTCGCCTTTATCAAGGGCATCCAATATGGGGTACACTTCTGTTTCAATAAAATCACGGCAGGTGTCAGCAATCATTCGCTGCTCTTCGTTGAACTCCTCTGGAATGAACACATCTGAGGCCCGGCTTTCTTTTACCAGGAACTCACCGCTTTTCAGGTTTTTCTTTGAATCCATCTTTTTAATTGGTTGGTATTGGTTCATTGAATATTGACAGGGCGATCAGCTCAGCAATGTCGTAGTTTTTAACATCCTCTTCCCTGTTTTTGTATTTGATACCATCTGTCATCATGGTCATACAGAACGGGCAGGCTGTTGCAATCACAGCGGGAGAGGTTTTCAAAGCCTCTTCTGCACGTTCAATAAAAATTTCCTTATCTCCTTTTTCTGCTTCTTTGAACATTTGCCCGCCCCCTGCACCACAGCAAAGTGCATGCTGGCGGTTGCGGTGCATTTCGGTGAGCTGGCCACCGGCTGCCTGTAGCACCCTTCTGGGGGCTTCATACATGCCATTGGCCCGGCCAAGATAGCAGGGATCATGGTAGGTTACCCTGACTCCGGCAAATACCTTTGGATCGGGCTTAATTTTGCCCAGAGCCAATGCCTGATCAAGGAAATCAACGTAGGATATTACCTCATAGGTTCCGCCAAGTTCGGGATACTCATTCCGGAATACATTATAGCAATGCGGGCAAATGGTAATGATTTTGCGGACATTATAGCCATTAAAGACTTCAATCAGCTGAAGGGCCTGCATTTGAAACAACATTTCATTACCGGCCCTGCGAGCAGGATCACCGGTGCAGCTTTCTTCCGTTCCCAGAACTGCATAACTGGTCTCAAGATAATTCAAAATGGAAGCAAAGGCTCTGGCTACCTTCTTGTATCTGTCATCGAAGGCACCGGCACAACCTACCCAAAACAGGTATTCAGGAGTTTCGCCCCTGGCTGAAAGATCGGCCATTACCGGCACATCTATTTTTCCTTTGGTTAGCATGGCGATTTATTAATTGGTCCACTGAAGGCGGTCTTCGGGAGAAAACTGCCAGGGTGCTCCGTTGTTTTCAATATTGGAAAATGTAGCATTCAATTCTCCCGGGGCAGCGGCTTTTTCCATAACCAGATAGCGCCTGAGCTCCAGGATCATGGCAAGCGGATCAATGTTTACCGGACATTCAAACGCGCAGGCATTACAGGATGTGCATGCCCAGAGTTCCTCGGCGCTGATGCTGTCTAGCAGGGATTTGCCGTCTGTTGGCAGGGCGGATGTTTTGTCCATGGTTTTGCCAATTTCTTCGATGCGGTCCCTAACGTCCATAACAATCTTGCGGGGAGACAACTTTTTGCCGGTCAGGTTCGCAGGACAGGCAGAGGTGCATCTTCCACATTCCGTACAGGCATAGGCATCCATCAAATGCTTCCAGGTATAGTCTGTAGCGTCCTTAACACCAAACTGTCCAATTTCTTCAGCCGGAGCCGCGGCAAGGGCAGCCTGGGGATCGAGCATGGCTTTGATCTCCTGGGTAATGGAAGGCATATTGTCCATTTTCCCAAGCGGACCCAACTTTGAGTAGAATACATTGGGAAATGAAAGAAA
>CAZFOI010000186.1:0-4359 GCA_964520605.1 uncultured Bacteroidales bacterium | reverse complement strand
TGATAGGACTTGCCGGAACCGGCACTTCCAAGAACAAGTTGTAAGGACATAAAATATCCCTCCATCTAATGAAATTTATGTAGCATAATTTATTATTTCATATAATAATATATAATAAGATTAAGACAATGAAGCAAAAAGCTCTGGAGGATAGAAATGGCGAAGACAAAAATAGTCGTTATCCAATTAAAAGAAATCATATATACGGTGATATTTGCAGCACTCGGAATTTTACTTATTCTATTGCTGATCTTTATTATCTTACCTTAAACAAAATGCTTGATCATGAAAAAACCCATAACGATCCTGAAACCTGAAAAACAAGAACCATCAGTTTTAAGGAGAAAACCGTAAACAACATCCTGTCTTCCCTTGAGGCTTCGCGAGGTGTCCCCTTTGAACGGGTCTTGTTTGCCATAGGCATTCGACACCTGGGAGAGACCATGGCAAAAAAAATTGCCCTGCATTTTAACAGCATGGATGCTTTAATGCATGCAACATATGAAGATTTGGTAGCCGTGCATGAAGTAGGAGAAAAAATGGCTGAAAGCATATGCGCCTTTTTTTCCTCCCCCGCAAATCTGGAAATTATTCAGAGGCTGGCAAAGGCCGGATTAAAGATGCAGGCAGAACAAAGCCCCTTGCCTCAGGACAATGCCCTTGGCGGGAAAACCTTTGTGGTTTCCGGTGTCTTTTCAGCATTCAGCCGCGACGGAATCAAGGACAAAATTGCCCGCCATGGCGGAAAAGTTTCCGGTTCCCTTTCAGGAAAAACAGATTTCCTGGTAGCCGGACAAAATATGGGTCCGGAAAAAAGGAAGAAAGCGGAAGCCCTTGGCATTCCGATAATCAGCGAGCAGGACCTGATTCAGATGCTTAACCCATAAGTCCGTCCTGCATGGTCAATTTACGATCGGCCATGCTGGCAAGGTCCAGATTGTGGGTAACGATAACGAAGGTTTGTCCCAGATCCTCCCGAAGCTTAAAAAACAGCTTGTGAAGTTCCTGGGCGTTTACCGAGTCGAGGTTGCCACTGGGTTCGTCTGCAAGTATTACGGAAGGATTGTTTATCAAAGCCCTGGCAACAGCCACCCTTTGTTGTTCGCCACCGGACAATTCTGCAGGTTTATGATCCAATCTTTCTGACAGTCCCAACATATCCAAAAGCTTGTATGCTTTTGTGTTTGCTTCCTTCTTGGCCGTGCCTGATATAAACGCCGGGATACAAACGTTTTCCAGGGCAGAGAATTCAGGCAGCAGATGGTGGAACTGAAAGACAAAGCCAATGTTACGGTTTCGAAATACCGACAATTGTTTGTCATTCAAACCACTCACATTCACCCCGCCTATTTCTATTCTGCCGCTGTCGCAGCGATCAAGGGTGCCTATTATCTGGAGAAGGGTTGTTTTACCTGCTCCTGAAGGGCCAACTACTGAAACAATTTCTCCCTTGCCCACACTGAGCGAGACCCCTTTGAGAACGCTCAGTTCCCCATATGATTTTTTAATGTTTTCTGCAACAATCATGTCGTCAGTATTGCCCTTCTCGGATGAAGGGGATAAAATTAAAACAGGAAGTTCAGGCCAATATAAAGGCCGCCACCTCCATCCCTCTCATCAAGGGTCCTTCCGTAATCGACCGAAACAATGAAGTTCTGGTTCATTACAATTTTCAATCCGGCGCCGAGTGTCGAGTGCAAAGCCTCAGATCCGGGCTGGAAAAAATCGGCCTTGGTATACAATGTACCGCCAATGCCAATAGGTTCGAAATGAGCGGGCAGGTCAATTTTTTTCAACACCTTCCCGGCATCAGCAAACAAGTTGGTGGCAAGATAAATATCCTGTTTAAACAAAACGGTACTAAAAAACTTCCACCTCAGCTCCACATTCCCAAAGGCCATTGCATCTCCAACCACACGGTTGCGAAGTACTCCCCTGAGTGTTTTTGACCCACCAAGACCGTCTGTATTTGAAGAAGCAGAAAAAGAATTGATCATATACGGCTGCATATAAAAAGGAACGGTTCCCGTTAGCGTCCCCTGGTAGTTCAACCTGTAGGCAAAAGACAGGCGGTCTTGCACAATGGTGAAATACTGACGGTGGGTAACTGACAATTTGGTGTAACCGAAGTCTCCGTTTCCAAAGAATTTCGGAGCAACGAACAAGACTGCCTCGGACCATACGCCCTTCATGGGGTTGGGTTCAAAATCCCTCGTATCATAAACCAGACCCAATTTCAAATTGTTGGTCCATCCTCCATGTTTCTCATCCTGATTAATAATTCCATTGGCTACATATACATCATAAAGTCCGGGCAGGTCACGGATAAGATCATCTCCATCTTTTCCCTTGTTTAATTTTTCAATATCCACCCTCCCAATTTTATTATGAAGTATGCCAAATCCTGCAACCCAACGAAACTCCCTTCCTTTGATAGAGCCTTGAAAATCAGTGGTAAAACGAAACATCTCCCTTTCGTGACGGTAAAACATGCGGGAAATGCCCAAGGGGTCGTCCTGGTCTTCCCAAACGGGATTGTAAATGGCATCGTATCCATTGAAACCATAGAAGTCCAAAGCTTTTTCTGTAAGCAGACTCAGATCAGATGTAATTCTCAGCCCGGGTATCAGGTATTCGGAGTCATAGAACATTCTGTTAATGCCGCTTCCTTTGGTATAGCGTGACACTTCTCCGTATAGTGAATGCATATACTTTGGAAAGGTAGAACCATCGCCGAAATAATAAAGATTTACCAGAGCCCCGTACTGAAATCCAAGGTCAGAGTTATAAGATACGGCAGGAAGAGCACCAAAGGTCCAGCCTCTTTTAACAACAGCATCATCAGAAGCCTTAACTGCAGAAGCAAGAGACAGAAGCAAGCCAACAGAAATCACCATAAGGGAATTCCTGCCCAGGGTTTTTGAATGTATCATACGAATGGTTTTTTTGGTTTACACTCACAACAAACAGCATATTAAAATTAATGCAAAATAAGTGTATTTTTATCTTATTATTCCAATATTCATTGAAAGCACCGCATAAACCCACTTCCGGAAGCATTGCCGATCCGGTATCCTTCCCGCTTGATTCACTTGCTGGCAGTCTGGAAGGTGAGCTCTTCCAGGATATGTCCTGGAGATTGATGTATGCAACGGATGCCTCAGTTTACAGGGAGATTCCCCTGGCCGTATGTTTTCCGAAGCATGCTGAAGATTTGCAAAAAATTGTTCAGTTCTGCCATGAGCAGAACATTCATCTGATTCCGAGAACAGCAGGTACTTCCCTGGCAGGACAGGTGGTAGGAAATGGCCTGATAGTAGACATATCGCGGCACATGAGCCGTATTCTGGAACTGAATGTCGAAGAACGCTGGGTTAAGGTTGAGCCGGGGGTGATTCTCGATGAATTGAATGATTACCTGAAACCATATGGGCTGTTTTTTGGTCCTGAAACATCCACATCCAACCGTTGCATGATTGGTGGCATGGTGGGAAACAATGCCTGTGGTGCCCATTCCTTAATTTATGGGAGCACAAGAGATCACACCCTGGAAATTGAGGCCATACTTTCTGATGGCTCATCGGCAAACTTTGGCCCCCTTAGCAGGGAAGCATTCAGAGAAAAGTGCGTCGGAAGCCGCCTTGAGAACCGCTTGTACAACCACCTGTTCAGTACGCTATCAGATGCAGAACTCCGCCGTGAGATTGAGCAGCAATATCCCGACAAACGAATTCACAGACGAAACACAGGATATGCGCTGGACATACTTCTGGAAGCAGATGTCTTCAGCAATAACGGAGATCCTTTCAATTTCTGCAAGCTGCTTGCCGGATCGGAAGGTACCCTGGCCTTGTTTTCTTCCATTAAACTGAATTTGGTATCTCTCCCACCCCCCGAGAAGGGCCTGGTGTGCATACATACACATTCTCTTGAGGAAGCACTGCAGGCCAATCTGGTGGCATTGCAATACAAGCCGGTGGCGGTGGAACTAATAGACAGATGGGTATTGGAATGTACCCGGGCCAATATTTCCCAGAACAAGAATCGTTTTTTTGTTGAGGGTGATCCGGCCGCCATACTGGTTGTGGAATTTGCAGAATCATCCAGGGAAATCATTGTGGAAAAAACTGCCGCAATGGAATCTGAACTCAGAAAGCTCTCCCTCGGATACCATTATCCCCTGATAACCGGGAAGCAGATCAGCCGGGTATGGAATCTTCGAAAAGCAGGACTCGGGGTCTTGTCCAATATGCCTGGAGATGCCAAACCAGTTGCGGTAATTGAGGATGCTGCTGTCCACACCGAGGTGCTGCCTTCTTTCATTAAAGACCTTCAGATCATTCTTGACCACCTGAAGAT
>CAZFOI010000185.1:0-4422 GCA_964520605.1 uncultured Bacteroidales bacterium | reverse complement strand
TACCCGTAATCCGAGCCTCATAGTTTCCGTAATATGCCCGGGCCTCCATGTCCTCATATGAAAAATCAGTGCCGGCAAAAGACTGATTCCTGACATGAGAGGCAATGCGTCTTTCGCGGCCAAATGCCGGCATATACAAATACGTAATGTCCCCTGGCAAAGACAAAAAGGCAATGCCTGCTTCTGCCGCCGGAGCCGTAAAGCGGAACAATCTTTTGTCGGTTCCTTTCTGCCATGTCTGCGCCTCCCTGGTGCGCTGGTTCCCCCTGCTGTCTGTAAGCACCAGACGTATATCGGCCTGCTGATCTTTTGCAGCAAACATCAGTGCGTCGGTTTTTTTCAGAATTGATCCGGCATCCTGAGACACAAGTTGCAAGGGGAGCACAACCATTGCCAGAAAGCCCATAAGCACATAAGAAATCAAACTTGTTTTCATGCTTGGTAAGATTTATGATTTGTCAGTCTGTTTTTCATTGTGTTTGATACCGAAAGATTTTCCAAAGAATTTCTCTCCCATCATCAATACCAGCGGCAGCAGGGTCAGTGTGGCCAAGGAGGATACCACCATGGTAACGGCAATCAATAAACCGAAGCGCTGAAGGGGAACCAGATTGGATGCCAGCAGAACCGAAAAGCCGATTGTAACCGCCAGCATATTGATCAAAATGCCCCGGCCGCTATGGGCCATGGAATCGCGGATGCTTGCTTCCATGTCTTTGCCTCTCCGGTAAATTGCAGAGAAATGGGTCATAAAGTGGATGGCATAGTCAATGCCGATGCCAATGGTTACACTTCCCGTTAGCACGGTGGCAATATCCAACGGGATTCCCGTATTCCCCATGGTTCCAAAAAGCACCAGCAAGGTTACACCAATGGGGATCACGGAAAGCAGTCCCCTGATAACAGAGCCCTGAATCAGGCTGATCAGCAGAATGACCAGGGCCATGGCAATAACCAGACTATAAACCTGGCTGCGTATGATGCTATCATCTAATCTTTTGAACATTATGGGGATGCCCGTTACTTCCAAATGGTAATTTTCGTTTGATTTTTCAGCCGCAAAAGCACTGAAATGGGTTTCAATTTCTCTCAGTACCGAAAGATCCGTTGAGGCAACGTATCCCTGTACCACGCCTTCAGAATAATCAAACCTCACCAGTTGCTCCATAATGTCTTGTCCTTCAAGCAAAAAACAAAGCTGTGCGATTTGCGCTGCATCCCCTGGTATGCATTTTCCCTGGCCCATTACATCATTCATCTGAACAATAAGATCGGCCAATGACTGGCTATAAGGAATATAATCATACCCTTGCATAAACGCCTGGGTTTCCTGCATCAGCAGCAGGGCTTCCGCCTGCCTTATGTCTCCTTTGATTCTTATGTAAAGCGGCATGGAGCCATTGAACTTTTCCTTTAGCATGGCTTCGCTTACCTGTACGATGTTGTCTTTACGGAAATAATCGACCAGGTCTACCCTTCTCTCAATTCGCATAATACCAGTAATACTGATCAGCAAAAGAATAACCCAGAGAGACATTACCAATTGCTTTCTGCTGAAAACCAGGCGGGCAATCCATGCGGTAAGAAAATCTGCAGGAGATGTTTTTGGTTGATGCTTTTCACCGGATTGAATTTTTATGGTGTGTAACAGGGCGGGTACAAAGCCTATTGAAAGCAAAAATGAAAACACAATGCCCAGGGAGGTAAAAATTCCAAACTCCCGGATCATGGTCAGGTAGGAACCGGGAATAAATGAAAGAAAACCCAACACCGTGGTAAGCGATGCCAGAAATACCGGAACCATCACATAGGAAAGGGCCAAATGCAGGGCATCCTTGGGTGATGATGCCCACTCCATATTGAATCTGTTGATGACATGTATAGTGTAGGCGCTGCCTACAGCCAGCAAAACCACCGGGATGACATTGGTCAGCAGGGTAATCTGCACCCCCAGCAAGCCCATAAGTCCCATGGTCCAAACAATCGCGATTGCTACGGTAAGCAGGGGCAATAACACACCCCTGCGGCTCCTGAATCCCAGAAACAACACCAGGCTGATGAGCAAAAAAGCGGCAGGAGCAATAAACAATACATCCCTTAAGATTACGCTGCTCAATTCGAGCAAAATCACCGGGTTGCCCCCGTAATACAGCTCACCATCAAAAGGAATGCCGGCCAATACCTCTTTGATTTTGGCAACTGCCTGCGTCCGGTCAGCATCCTGCAACACCTTGGCTATCACCAGTGTGGCACTGTCATCACGGGAAACCAGCACCCCCCGGTACATATCACGGGATAAAACATAGGATTTCAGACTATCGAGCGCATCCGGGGCATCCGGAATCCGATACGGATCAATCAGTCTCCCAATTTCAATGCCATAATCAGTTCCTTTTATGTCTATTACATTGGTCAGGCTGGTTACATGTCCAATGCCGCCAACCACCCTGACACTGTCTGTTATCTGGCTGATTACAGAAAGCATTTCCGGATCAAACACATCGCGGCATGAAATGCCAATCACCATCATTTCATTGCCCCCATACTCCCGCCCGATTTCACGAAAAAGTGAAGCTGCCGCATCATCTTCGGGAAGATACCCCATCACATCGGCATTTACCCTGAGATTTTTCATAAAATACCCAAGAAACAGGGTTATGGCCACCACCAGAAGCACCACCACCAGGCGGAATCTAATGATATGTCCTGCAAGTTTTTCCATTTTAACAGGTGTTATGCTAACATTTTGCTATTCCGCGAAAGAACAGACCTATCAGTGGATCAATCAGCCCATTGTGATCAAAGTCCTGATCTCCCATATATATGGGCAGCTCGAAACCCTTGGTGGCCATAACTATGGCACCGGCCAAAAGTGCGGTGTCACCGATATGAAACTCTCCACACGCCACTCCTTCATCCAGCAAGCATCGAATCATTTCCTTTTCCATACTGTCATAGCGCTTGCGTATCTTTTCAATCAATCCCAGGTTCATCATCAGATCCTGTCTCATGGCATCATAATACATGGTAAGCTCCTTTACGGCATTCATGCGAACATGCATATATTCCCGCAGCTTTTCAGAAGGCGGTTTTTCTCCTGCAATTATGGCCCCCAGTTTTTCGGCCAGGGCATTAACTTCAACTTCTATCACTGCCCGGAAGACCTCTTCTTTTCCGGCAAAATGCATATAAAGTGTCCTCCTCCCCCGCCTGGCAGCCCTGGCTATATCAGCCATGGAGGTTTTGGTGTATCCGAATTTTTCAAAAACACCACGTGCTTCCTGAATGATCCAGTCTTTTGTTGTCATGTCGGCAGTATTGATAACGGCACATTTGCACATTTATTGCGCTTTTGTGCAAATATACAATTTTTTCCAATTAAAGGCCGGCTCAAAAGGGAAAACCGGGGAAAAAAGATTTGTATATTTACAGCCGCCTCCTTTCATACAGGCCCCCCCCTTAGGCCACTCAGGGGCTTATATAAGGTTCTTTGCTCCATTATTAATCACACCACATCAACCAACAGAATCCATGAAATATTTTTGTGCCATCTGGGCCCTGACCTTGTACCATTTTGCGGCATTTGCCGCCATGAGCGAACAACCATCACCACAGACACTCAATAAACTGGACGCTTATTATGAAAGCGTATTAAAAGACTGGGAGCTACCCGGTATGGCCATTGGCATAGTTAAAGACGGGGAATTGATATTTGCCAGGGGATATGGGGTTTTGGAAGTTGGCAAACCAGAGCGGCCCGACGAAAACACCCTGTTTGCCATTGCATCCAACACCAAGGCCGTTACGGCTGCCCTGATAGCCCGCATGACGGAAGAGGGCCTGCTTGGGTGGGACGACAAAGTAAGGCATCACCTGCCCTATTTCGAGCTATACGATCATTACGTTACCAACGAAACCACCATCCGGGATCTGCTAAGTCATCGCGTAGGACTGGGTACGTTTAGCGGGGATGTCATCTGGTATAAGTCTACCCTTACCGGTGAGCAAATTTTAAGAAATGCCAGGCATCTGCCCAAGGCCTTTGATTTCCGTTATGGCTATGGGTATTCAAACCTGATGTATCTGGCAGCTGGCCTGGTAACGGAGCAGATTACGGGCAAAAGCTGGACAGAGAATGTTACCCACTACATTCTTAATCCCCTGGGAATGAGCCGCACCGTTGCCAATCCGGTGCACCTTGAAAAACTGGGAAATTATGCCACGCCCCATGCCCTGTTTAATGGGGTCAACACCCCGATTGCATGGGAAAACTGGGAGGAGATAGGTCCGATGGGCGGGCTGATATCCAGTGTCAGTGATGTATCCAGGTGGATGATTTTTATGATGAATCATGGCATCCACGGGCAGGACACCCTGATCAGCCGGTACAACATCAACCTGATGTGGACCCCTCATAACAAC
>CAZFOI010000184.1:0-4478 GCA_964520605.1 uncultured Bacteroidales bacterium | reverse complement strand
TGGCTTCCCTGAGTTCGGCAGCCTGACCGGACAAAAGCTTGTTCTTGTCTTTTAGTTTTTCCTGTTGTCTGGCAATCACAAGGTTCTGCAAAAAACGGTCGAAGTTCAGTTGCCAATTGGCCCAGGAAAGAAAGAAACCAACTCCGGCGATGGTAATGGCATTTACCCTTGCAGAAAGCAGCAGGCTGGAATCGGTCTGGGTTAATGGCAAAAGAATGTAAATACCCAGCAGACCCAAAACAAAAAACAGGGCAGATTTGCGCGGATGAATTAAAAACACGGAAGCTACAATTACAACAACCACCATAAAAGGTGATATGGCGCTGGTTACCCACTGGTCTATCAGGGAAATGGCTACTCCGGAAATCAGCAGTACGCTGATAAACAAGTATACCAGTCCCTTGTACTTTGCAGCATCCAGATCGCTTTTTCTGCAAACCCTGTGGGCCATCAGAGAAAACCCTGAAATGGAAATTAACAGAAAAAGATGGGAAAAAATAATGCCAAGGCGCCAGTTATACTCAATCCCTGCTTCGGATGGCATTTCCAGTAAAAAATACACTATGTGGGCAAGATTCACAGGAACGGCAATCAAGGCAGCCAGGCTCATGCGCTTAAGATTGAGCGCATCCGCTTTTTGCTTCACCGAATGAAAATCTTCGGGAAGTGCAAAATGCCGTTTTTTTATCAGATTAAACATTCCTGTGCAATATGGACATACCCTGCAAAGGTAACCAATTAAACCATAGTAAGGTTTTGTATAGTCTGTTGCCACTATCCTCAGTTTAAAAATGCCTATCTTTGGGTCTTATTGCTTGGAACAATGAAAAAATTGCTTGCATTCCCGGGACTTATTTTATTAATCATGCTGATGAGCTGTTCAAATTCTGACAAACAGGCCAACCAAATCTGGAAAACCTATCCCGAATACCAGGGCAACGACCTTGGCATGCATCTTCTGGAAGACAAAATACTGGCCAGGGTATGGGCTCCACCGGCTTCAGAATTGGTGCTCAGGATTTATGAAAACGGCCATGATGGGGAAGCCCTGCTCACTGTGCCTATGACAAAAGCGGAAAGCGGTACCTGGACAGCAGAAGTTCAGGGAAACTGGGAAAACCACTATTATACGTTTCAGGCCCGCATCGGCAAGGAGTGGAAAGACGAGGTGCCAGACCCACAAGCCCGTGCAGTTGGCGTGAATGGGAAACGCGGCATGATTGTCAATCTGGAAAAGACCAATCCCGATGGATGGCATGAGCTGTCCAGACCTATGGCCATACCCTATACCGATGCCGTAATATGGGAAATCCATGTCAGGGATTTCTCCATCCATCCTTCATCGGGCCATCAGCATCCGGGAAAATATCTGGCTTTTGCCGAAACCGGAACAAAAAGCCCGGAGGGGCTTCCCACAGGCACCGACCACATCAGGGAGCTTGGCATAACCCACGTTCACCTGTTACCCGTATATGATTTTGCCACCGTAGACGAAACCCGCCTGGATGAGCCACAGTACAACTGGGGCTACGATCCGCAAAACTACAATGCCCCGGAAGGCTCCTATGCCACCGATCCATATGACGGCAGGGTCAGGATCAGGGAGTTCAAGGAAATGGTGGCGGCACTGCACCGCAACGGCATCCGGGTGGTTATGGATGTGGTGTACAATCACATGTATGATGCGGCCTCCTCTCCTTTTGAACAATTGGCTCCGGGTTATTTTTTCAGACTCAATGAAGATGGCACTTATGCCAATGGTTCGGGTTGCGGGAATGAAACCGCCAGTGAGCGCCCCATGATGCGCCGCTTTATGATTGAGTCCCTGGTTTACTGGGCAAAGGAATACCACATAGACGGATTTCGCTTTGATCTGATGGGACTCCATGACATTGAAACCATGAATGCCATAAGGGAAGCCCTTGACCAGGTAAGGCCCGGCATTCTGTTATATGGCGAAGGCTGGACGGCAGGCGACACCCCGCTTGAGCCGGAATTAAGGGCGGTAAAGGCACATGCGTCCAGACTTAATGGCATAGCCGTTTTTTCTGATGACATCCGCGATGCCATCCGGGGGCACTGGTACGACAGCCACGACAAAGGATTTATGGCAGGACGGGAAGGGGTCAGGGAGAGCATCCGTTTCGGAGTTGTGGCCTCCACCCTGCATCCCCGGATTGATTATTCACTGGTGAATTACTCCGATGCACCCTATGCTGACAGCCCGTGCAAAACCATTACCTATGTTACCTGCCATGACAACCCCTGCTTGTATGACAAAACCGCATTTACATGCATGGAATGCAGCCACCAGGAGAAGCTCGATATTCAGAAACTGGCCAATGCCATTGTACTTACTTCTCAGGGAATTGCCTTTTTGCATGCGGGGGAAGAGTTGGTGAGAACCAAACTGGGGGAGCACAATACCTACAACCTTCCGGATTCTGTTAACCAGCTTAACTGGCACAATAAGTCAAGGTATTACCATGTGTTTTCGTTTTACAGAGACATGGTTGCCCTACGCAGAAACCATCCGGCTTTCAGAATGACCAGCAGCGAGCAGATTGCCAAACATCTGACATTCATTGATCACCACAGTGAGCATGTGGTGGGGTTCCACATTGGGGGCAATGCCAACGGGGACTCCTGGAAAGACATCGTGGTATATTATAATGCAGGCAGTGAAAAAAAGGAAGCCACCCTTCCTGAGGGCAGCTTCCGTGTGGTTGCATCCAAATATGGGATAAACGAGAAAGGGGTAACGACACCGGGATTAAACACCCCCTTTCAGGGCAAGGTCATGTTGCCGGCCCGTTCCATACTGGTGCTGGCTGACAAAGCCAGCCTTTAGTTATTTTCTGACATCCATTTCCTCAATCAGGTATTTCATACCTGCATAGTGGTGAACAACCCACAGCATATATTGTGCATTTACAGAAATGTTGCGGCACTGCTCGGGATCAAACATCACATCGCTCATGGTGCTTTCCCAGCTTCGGTCGAAGTTCAGTCCGATAAGATAGCCATTGGCATCCAGCACGGGGCTGCCTGAATTGCCACCAGTGGTATGGTTGCTGCCAACAAAGTTAACCACCAGTTCCCCATTGTGGGCATAATCGCCAAATTCTCGCTGTGAAAGCAGGGATTCCAGTCTTGGAGAAATAATGTAGTCTTCGATCATATCGGATTGGGCGGCTTTTTCCAAAATGCCGTTTCCTGTGGTGTGATGCAGGTACTCAACCGCATCCCTTGGAAACGAACCCTCTACCCTGCCATAAGTGATGCGCAGGGTTCCATTTGCGTCAGGAAAGAAATGTACATCCGGCTGCATTTTTCGCATACCGGCCACATACAAACGATAGAGGCTGTCAAGGCGGCTGTTTATCTGCCCCTCGGGTCCGCTTACCCTCTGACGCTGGAAAGCATCCAGTCCTGTTGCCAGCAGATAGGCGGGGTCTCTCTGCAGTGTTCTTACATCCCTCCTGCGAAAACCTTCCAAAAACGCCAGGGTCTTTTCCTCAGACACCAGTATGCTCTGATCAAACATTCTGGCAGCATAGGCTGCGGTATTGCCACCGTGTTTCGAGGCAATCTCTGAAATAACGGATGGCACCCAACCGGGTTCTGCCAATTCCAGGTAGCGGGCCAGCATTTCCTCTGCCACCTTACGGTCAATGGGTGCATGATAATTTCTGAAGTGGGCACGAGCCTGGGTCTTAAGGCGGTTTACCAGGCTGGCAATGTCTTCATCTTTAGCCTTTCTGTCCGATGCCATACGCACCAGTTCTTCGAACTGAAGGGCAAACCTTACCACCTCAATGTTTCTTCCGGCTTCAGCATAAAGTCTGGAGGAAAATCGCAGGGGAGCCAGCTCGCGGTAAACCTCATCAAAGGCCGGTATCAACCCGGCATAGGCATCAGAGGCAACTCCCGAAGAAGCCCAGGCGGCAAAACGATCCTCGAAATCGCGTTTTATACTTACAGCGTCGAGTCTCTGCAAACCATGAATCTCTCCTTTCCAGCGTTTCCAGGCATTGGAAAGGCTGGCATGTTTGGAGGCATATTGGATGCGAACCTGATCGCTTTGTCTCATTTCTTCTTCATAAATGGCAAGAATCCGTGTTCTGAGGTCTATGCCCAGGGGGTTGTCTTTATCTATAAGGAAAGAAACTGCCTGTGAAGCGAGATAACGGTTTGTTCTTCCCGGATAACCATAGACCATGGTGAAATCATGCTTCTCCGGGGTTTTCCCTGAAACTGGCAAAAAATGAGCCGGTCTGAATGCTTTGTTTTCTTTGCTGTATGCCGCAGGCTGGTTGTCGGCATCGGCATATACCCTGAATAAGGCAAAGTCTCCGGAATGCCTTGGCCAAACCCAATTGTCTACATCGCCCCCATATTTACCGATGGAAGAAGGGGGCGCACCGACCAGCCTTACATCCCTGAATACCTGATTTACAAAAAGGAAAAACTCATTC
>CAZFOI010000183.1:0-4579 GCA_964520605.1 uncultured Bacteroidales bacterium | reverse complement strand
AAAATGCATTTGCCGCACTGCTTGAGGCGCACCGTATAAGTGTGGAAAGTATAAGGACAACCACCAATATTTCAAACGAGACCATTGAATTGTTATCCTCATCCACAAGATTTCTGCTATTTGGATTGTTTCTGTCTCTGATTCTCGGGCTGATTTTTGCCATAGGAATTACCAGAGCCATAACCGTTCCCTTGTTTAAAAGCGTTGCATTTGCAGGAAAGGTCGCATCCGGGGACTTAAATGCAGAGATTGATGTTGATCAAAAAGATGAAACAGGTGCTTTGGCTAAAGCACTAAAAGGTATGTTGGAAAACCTGAGAAAGAACATTACGGCAAGAAAACATGCCGAACAAAATGTACTCAATACCATCATCGAAACAGAGCAAAAAGAACGCAAGCGATTTGCCGAAGACCTTCATGACGGACTTGGTCCTTTGTTGTCAACACTAAAGCTTTATATCAACTCCTTCGAATCCGGAAAAATATCCATGGAACAAAGACAGAAGCTATTGACAAATGCCAATGAGGTAATCAATGAAGCCATCAGGAGTACCAGACAAATTGCAAACAATCTGATGCCCTCCCTTTTGCAGGATTTTGGTTTAAAAGTTGCCGTGGAGTCATTCTGCGATAACCTTCAGAAGTCCAATGCCATTTCCGTTGATTGCTCGTGTGAGGGGTTTTCTGACAGCCTCCCCAAAAGAACAGAGGCGATGCTTTTCAATACGATAATGGAGCTTACCAACAATACCCTGCGGCATTCCGGGGCTGAAACCATAACACTGAATATGCAACAACAAGGTACCATACTGAAGATCAATTACTCAGACAATGGATGTGGATGCAACCTTGCCGAAGCGCTTTCCCATCACCCGGAAAGACTGGGTTTAAGAAATATTGTAAGCAGAATAGAGTCCATAAACGGAGAGATTCGTTTCGAATCTTCTGATGGAAAAGGTTTTGCTGCCAGCATTCGTTTGGATACGAATCAATTTACTCATAGCCATGCAACAAATAATTAAGATAATCATTGTTGACGACCACAAAATCTTTCGTTCCGGTTTGGAATTGATTCTAAACGGGATTTCAAACGTTAAGGTGGTAGCTTCAGCCTCTGATGGTAAGCAATTGATGCAAATTCTCAGGAAAACAGAGGCAGATATTGTATTTATGGACATCCGCATGCCCGAAATGAATGGGATAGAACTTACCAAACTGATTAAACAGAAGTATCCTGATATACAGGTAATCGGACTGTCAATGTTTGGCGAAGTTGAGTATTTCAATATGATGATGGAAGCCGGAGCAGATGGGTTTTTATTAAAAAACACCCAGGAAGATGAACTTGAAACAGCCATACAGATTGTAATGGACGGAGGGTGCTATTTTTCCAGGGAATTTACATCAAGCCTGGAAAGACAGGAATGGCGAAAAACTTCCAAAGACACTCCGGCACTTTCAAGAAGGGAAATAGAGGTGTTGGAGTTAATTGCCAAAGGTCTTTCAAATCTTGAAATTGCAGAAGAATTAAGCATTAGTGCGCATACGGTTGACGGACACAGAAGGAATCTTATTGCCAAAACAGGGGTGAAGAATGCCGCAAGCCTGGTTATGTATGCCATTAAAAACGGCCTGATTACCCCGTGAGTAAGGGCAGAATATGCCGAATCAGGCTTGCCTCACCCCCTTTTTTCCGTTGTTTTTTGTCTTTTTTTAACATTTTATACAACATACCTGAGGCGAAATTGATGCTCAGATAATTCGTTATGCGTTAAATACAAACCATTTAACCAAATCTTTATCATACCACGGAAAACCATTGCTTACCCACCCCATGGTTTTCAGTCTGTTTTTTGATTAATGAAGCCCATACATTTGACTTGATACTTATTGTCACTAATCAATAATCGCTTTTGCCATGACCAGCAAATCCCATTTGTTAAGATTAAAACCCATCTCAATCTTTCTGTTTGTGCTCGCGGTTTTGGTTGTGCAGACAAGTCTGGCACAATCATCCTCTTCAAGACATGAGGTAAAGGGAGTGGTCCTGGACAGTGAAACCGGAGAACCCCTGGCATCAGTGGCTGTAATCATTACGGAACTGGGATTGTTCACCATAACCAATAACAAGGGTGAGTTCGCATTTTCACAGGTAACCCCGGGAAAAGTAACCCTTGAGTTTCAATGTCTGGGAAGGGTAACCCAATATCACGTATTGGAAATAAGTTCGTCGCAAAGAGCTTATCAGCTGGAAATCAAAATGGAGGCATCTTCCCTGAGGCTGGAAGAAGTTCAGGTTGTTGCGCAGGCAAGCAGATCGGGTTTGTCTTCCTCTTCAACCCTCTCACGTGCTGCCATAGAACACGTGCAGGCAACCAGTCTGGCAGATGCGTTGCAATTAATCCCCGGGCAAATTGCCACCAATCCGAATCTGAGTCAGGCCAACCAGATTGCCCTGCGTCAGGTGGGCACGGACAATTTGAATGCATTGGGTACTGCCATTGTTGTTGATGGTGCCCCTCTTTCAAATAACGCCAACCTTCAGGCCGCCAATCCGGCATTTGGGGGTTCAACTGGTTATGCCGGAAGTGTTTCAGGAAGGGGCATAGATCTCCGGCAGATTTCAACTGAAAATATTGAGTCAATTGAGGTAATCAGGGGCATCCCCTCAGTGGAACACGGAGACCTGACTTCCGGAGCCCTTCTGATTCAAACCAGGGCAGGACGCACTCCTTACCAGGTTCGCACCAGGGTTAATCCATTGATTACTCAGTTTAACCTGGGCAAAGGCTTTAACCTCAGCGACAAAGCCGGGAATCTGAATGTCGACTTGGATTATCTGCAATCAATCAATGATCAGCGGTTTACAGTGGCCGGTTACGACAGACTTACCGCACAGCTTACCTATTCGAATCGGTTCTTTAACAATACCCTGAACTCGACTACCACACTAACCGGGTTCACCACCATAGACGAAACCAAACAGGATCCGGACGACATCCGCTACCACAGGGCCCGATTCTCGAAAGACAGGGGCGTTCGTTTCAACACCACCGGAAGGCTTAACCTGAACAAGGCTTTTGCACGCAACATCCGATACAATTTTTCTGTCAACTATATGCATCAGGAAGGATTCAGCCAGGAATTGCTTTCGGGTTATGTCTATCCCCTGTCCTTTGCTTTGGTAGATACCACCATGGCAGCTACCATTGTGCCTTCAGAATACCTTAGTCAGGTTACCATAGATGGCAAGCCACTGAACGTGTTTGTAAAGCTTACCAACACTTTCTATCATAATATTCTTGGTTTTAACCATCGCTTCCTGATTGGGGCTGACTGGCGAACAGATGGAAACTATGGTCAGGGCAGGGTTTATGATGTTACCAGACCTCCCCGCATGGGAAACAACCAGGCATCAAGGCCAAGGCCCTATGTAGACATTCCCGCGCTTAATCAGCTTTCATTTTACCTGGAAGACAACATCCACAGGAGTTTTAATGGAAAAGACCTGAACATTCAGCTTGGTTTGCGTTACGACAACATCCAGCCCGATGGAATTTTTAGCGGAGAGTATGGCACCATCCTGGCCCCACGTTTCAATGCATCATATGAGGTATTAAACAACCTGCGCATCCGGGGAGGATACGGCGTTACTGCCAAGTCCCCCACCCTGCTGCACCTGTATCCCAACCCTGCCTACTTCGATTTGGTGAATTTCAATTATTATGCAAGCAATCCGGCAGAAAGGTTAATCATGGTAACCACAAGGGTAATACCTACGGAAAACAAGGAACTGAAGGTTTCCAGCAGCCTGAAACAGGAAGTGGGCATAGATTACAGCCTGAAAAGGAACCGAATATCTGTAACTGCTTTCCATGAAACCCTGCGCAACGGCTACAGTTTTTATAACCAGTTGGCTTTTTTACCCTTTGATGTATTCCAGGCATCTGAATTTCCGGTAGGTCGCCCCCCTGTGCTGAGCCCGGAACCACTTTCAACAGATACTTTCATCGCAAGATTCAACCGCCCTATGAACACCCAGGAAACGGTAAACCGCGGGATTGAGTTTGAATTCGACTTTGCCAGGATTGCCGCCATTCGTACAGCCTTTAATCTGAGCGGGGCATATATAAACACCCGAATGTATTCTACCGATTACGACTTCTATGCCAATCCCTCTCTGCCACGCATCAACAGGATCGGGATTTATCCGGCTGGTTATGGCAATGAGAATACCCGCTTGAATACCGCATTAAGGATCATTCATAACATACCCGAGTTCAGATTTGTGGTATCACTTACTATCCAAACAATTTGGATACAGCAGGCCAGTAATTTCGGATTTGATTTCGAGGTGCTCGAACCTGGCACCCCAAGAGAGCGCTTCGTTCAACCACCCCTGGGCTATATAGGCAAGGATGGGGCATGGGTATGGCTTTCACGGGAAGAAGCGATGCTTCCCCAATACAATGATATACGCAGGGGTGTAACCGATGCCATGCGCATTACCCTTGACTATCCTCCCCTATGGCTGTTTAATATACGACTGTCTAAAGACATAAGGGAAGGCTTTGGCTTT
>CAZFOI010000182.1:0-4581 GCA_964520605.1 uncultured Bacteroidales bacterium | reverse complement strand
CCATTCAGGGAAAAGTTATCCCTGCGCTTTTACAGAAAACACAGGACATTATCGGACTGGCACAAACCGGAACCGGTAAGACCGCTGCATATGGGATTCCGGCACTGGAATACCTGCAAACCAATAACAAATACCCACAGGTACTTGTACTGAGTCCCACCCGTGAGCTTTGTCTGCAGATCAGCAGGGATATAGAAAGCTTTGGCCGGTTTAAACCCGGTTTGGAGGTGGTCTCTGTTTATGGTGGTGCTTCAATTGAACAACAAATCAAATCCCTTCGCAATGGCGCCCAGGTGGTGGTGGCCACTCCCGGAAGGGCCATGGATTTGATCAGACGCAAACGCCTTGATTTGTCCAGGGTTTCCATGGTAATTTTGGACGAAGCTGATGAAATGCTGAAAATGGGTTTCCGGGAAGATGTTGACATTATCCTTGCAGAAACTTCCGCTGAGAAAACCACTTTGTTGTTTTCTGCCACCATGTCAGCCGATATTTCGGCAATCGCCAAAAAATACATGAGTACCCCGCTGGAAATTACCCTGGGGTACAAGAATGCGGGTGCTGAGCAGGTAAACCATGTGTATTATATGGTCCATGCCAGCGACCGCTACAGTGCCCTGAAACGAATCGTAGACAATTATCCTGGTATTTATGGTATAGTGTTTTGCCGTACCCGTCAGGAAACCAAGGATGTGGCCGATTCTCTTTTAAGGGATGGATACAATGCAGAAGCCCTTCATGGGGATTTGTCTCAATCCCAGCGCGACCATGTGATGAAGCGCTTCAGGGATAAGAACCTAAGCCTGCTTGTAGCCACTGATGTGGCTGCCCGTGGTCTTGATGTGAACAACCTTTCCCATGTGATTAACTACAACCTGCCGGAAGACAGTGAGGTGTATACACACCGCTCGGGACGTACCGGCCGTGCAGGCAGGGAAGGAATTTCGGCTTCTGTCATCAATCTTAAGGAGAAAGGAAAGATTGCAAGATTCGAAAAAGAGCTAAAAAAACAATTCATTCAGGAGAAAGTTCCTTCAGGTGAAGAGATTTGTGAACGGCAGATGTTGCACCTGGTTCAGAAGACCCTGGAAACCCCGGTTGACCATCAGCGCATGGCTCCTTTTATGGAAAAACTCGCATCCCTGTGGCAGCACATGGATAAGGAGGAGATTATAAAAAGTTTTGTTTCTGCTGAATTCAACCGTTTTCTTGATTATTACAAGGATGCCAAAGACCTGAATGTCTCTGAGGCGCGTGAGAAGCGATCCGGCTTGTCTGATCAGGCAAGAAGAAATCGCAATGTATCCATGCGAAGGGTTATTTTCAATGTGGGCAAGGGAATGCAAATCTCCAAGCGCGAAATCATTGCCCTTTGTTCCAATATGCCAGAAACCAGAAATGTGGAGATCGGCCATATCGAGATTTTTAAAAGAGTAAGCGCCGTAGAAATCCAATCCAATCAGGTTCAGGCCGTTCTAAAAAGCCTCAACCGCTCCGTATACCGCGGCATCCGAATCGAAGCCGAAGAAAACGAAAACTTCGCCGGCAACGATTTTAGGGATAGGAAGAAAAAGAAAATGGGAAGGGTGGGGTATGGTTCGTAGTTCGTAGTTCGTGGTTTGTACCTGGCACTTCATACTACGAACTACGAACTACGAACTAACTAACCTCTCTATCCCCCCCGCCAGTTTCCGATCTTTCTCGGTTACGACATTGCCGGCATCATGTGTGGATAGGCGGATGGTGACTTTGTTATATACATTGGTCCATTCCGGGTGGTGGTTCTGCTTCTCTGCAAGCAGGGCCACTTTTGTCATAAAGGCAAAGGCTTCAATGAAGTAGCTGAATTCAAAATCCCGTATTAACTGATTGTTTTCTTCTCTCCACATGGTGTCTTTTTTATGGTTTAACATTTCCCGGTTAAGAATTGTTTCAATTGATTGGATTTTGGTATTTTTGGCTCCATGTCTGGAAAACCATTTGAAAAATCATTTGAACTGAGGTATGCAGAAACCGGCATTGGCGGCGGCTTGCATATAGCCTCCATGATGCGCTGTTTCGAGGAAATGGCGCTGTTGCAAAGCGAAGCCGGAAATGTTGGCCTTGATTATTATCATAAGCATCATGTAGCCTGGGTGCTGAGGAGTTTCGACATCCGCATTGATCGAATGCCGGTGTATCCGGGTATGTTTCATTTGCGTACATTGCCAATTTCGGTTTACCGGTTTATGGGATACCGGCGGTTTTGGGTTTACCTGCCTGATGGTTCCATCGGGGTAGAGGCTGATTCAGCCTGGGTCTTTATTGATACCAGGACAAAAAGACCACTCAGGGTAAGCGATGATATGAAACAGGCCTATGGTCATGCGGGTGCCCCTGAGCAGCGTTTGGATATGGACGATATTCCCATCCTTGAAAGGGAAGACATACGGCAATCTTTTGGGGTAAGGCGTTCAGACATTGATGTAAACCGCCATGTTAACAACGTAAGTTACGTAAACTGGACACTGGAAACCCTGCCAGAAGACATCCACTCCGGCCATTCTCTTAAGCGCTTACGCATCGATTTTTTACAGGAAATGCATTACGGGGAAACCGCTGATGTATGCATCCAACTCGATAAAATTGAAAATCAGCTCAGATGCCTGGTTACCATAAAAGGGGACGAAAAGGAAAGGTGCCGTATGGCAGCCTGGTTTGATCCTTCTGATACCAATTAACACATCAACCAAAAAAGCAATTTACATGCGTACGCTCATCATTTCCATTATGCTGATGGCGGCCTCACTGATGGCCTTTTCCAATCAGGACCAGGTTCACTTTGTTTCGGATCCATCACTCTCTCCTGATGGACAAACCATTGTGTTTAGTTATGAGAACGATCTTTGGACTGTTGACATTGGCGGAGGCATTGCCAACCGTATTACAGCCATGGATGGGCGGGAGATACTGCCTCGGTATTCGCCCGATGGCAAATGGATTGCATTTTCTGCCACTTTGGACGGAAACACCAATGTTTTTGTAATGCCGGCAGCAGGGGGGGAGATACGGCAGCTTAGCTTTCATCAGGCCCCAGATATGGTAGATGGCTGGTCATGGGATTCCCGTTATGTGTATTTTAATTCATCCCGTGAGAATCTGGTAAGCGCCTATAAAGTTGCCGTGCAGGGAGGTACCCCGAAAAGGCTTTTCGGTCATTACCATAACATTCCCCATCATGTGGTGGAATTGCCCGACAACGGAGGATTTGTATTTACTGAAAGTTGGGAGAGCAACCAGTTCGCGCATAGAAAAAGATATAAGGGCGAGCATCGTCCTGACCTGTTGTATTACAACCCCGTAAGCGGAGAATTCAGAAAACTTACCGATTATGAAGGCAAGGATCTATGGCCTTCTGCAGACCGTAAAGGCGTTATTTATTTTGCATCTGATGAGTTTAACCAGGAATACAATCTATATCGAATTAATGATAACCGCAAAGAGCTGCTGACCCGGTTTGATACATCCATTGGCCGCCCTCAGGTGAGCGCGGATGGGCGTTTGGTGGTTTTTGAAAAGGATTACCAACTTCATTTGTATGATGTGGAAACCGGGCAGGTGAGCCAACCGGCAATTCAACTGGCACGCAAGAACACCCTGCCACTGGATCAGGTGTTTGAGGTAAGGGGAAACATTACCGCTTTTGATGTATCGCCCGACAACAAGAAACTGGCATTTGTTTCCAGAGGCGAATTGTTCGTTTCTGACATTGGAGGAAAGTTTGTACGACATATTCCAACGGAAGCAAAGGAGAGGGTGGTGGAAGTTGTTTGGGGCGCAGACAACCGTACGCTGTTTATTACCCTCACCCGCAATGGCTGGGCCAACCTTTATGAAATCAGTGCGGATGGCAGTACGCGGGAACGACCCCTGGAAAAGACTGATGCCACCAGCCGATTGCTATCCTGGAATCACGATCGCAGCCAGGCAGTATACCTGAGCGGCAGAAACCAGGTGAAACTGCTGGATGTGGCATCCCGAAGCGTAAAAATTATTGCAGAAGATGAGCTCTGGGGTTTCCAGAACTCTCCTCCCAGGTTTTCACCTGATGGGAGTTACGTGATTTTCACTGCGTTTAGAAATTTTGAACAGGATATCCTGATCCATCACATAAAAAGCGGGGAAACATTTGAACTAACCCGCAGCGGTGTATCAGAGCGCATGCCTTATTGGTCGGCATGCGGAAAGTACATTTATTTTGTTTCCGACAGGTTCAATCCAAACTACCCTCGTTCTGCCACATCGGACAGGCTTTACCGAATACCCCTCACCCGTTTTCAGGAGCCTTTACGCTCTGCCTCTTTTGATGCTTTGTTTGCCGATGAGGAGAAAAACAGCAAAACCCTGCCATCGATCCAGATAGACAGGGATCGTTTTATGGATCGCTGGGAAGATATGCGGGTGTCAGGCATTGGAAGGCAATGGGCCCCGCATTCATTCAGGCAGAAGGACACCGATGTGTTGTTTTTTGCCTCCAATCACGACAAAGGAGAATGGGCCCTTTGGAAGCTGGAGCTCAAACCTTTTGAAACCAACCGTCCG
>CAZFOI010000181.1:0-4582 GCA_964520605.1 uncultured Bacteroidales bacterium | reverse complement strand
GTAAGTATAAGGTGAACCAGTTACCTGACCGGCAGCATCTGCACTTTTAAATTCTCTTGGGTATGCCCAAAGTATGGTTGGCAGTGGAGCGTCGATGCCAGGCCTGAATCCTTCGGGTAAATACAGTGTCCCAGAAAGGGGAATTCCGTCATTACGCTCATAATGGATCAATTCTTTGCCCATGTTTTTGATATGCTCTGAGGGGTCAGGAAGATCCGTAATCTGGGTCAGGCGGTTGCGGCGCAGATCGCGTATAAAATAATTGGGCCTTTGGTCAACGCTCTGTCGGGTGGTTATGATCAAGCCCCTTTCCATGTCAAGAACTCGAAGCGGATTTTCGAAATAGGGGGCCTCACTTCGCCACAAACGGTCTGTTTTTCCTGTACGAATGTCATACTCATCAACAAATGGCCTGTTTCCTTCAGGGGAGGCTCCGTTGCCAAACAACAGCAATTTGCGGCCACGCCTGTCGAAATGAAGCACCGAGCGTCCGTACTGATTGAGGGTAGTTTGAATGTTACCGGGCTCATTGTACCTGTCTTCCATATTTACTTCCATCATCAGACTCAGGCCTTTGCTGTGATCATCAGGGTTAAAAACGTGAACCCTGGCAATGCGGTCGCGCCGCCATGACTCATTGATCAGGGCAAAATCGCCCCTTCCCCATGAAATGCCCGAATAGCGCATCTGAAGTTTAAAACTTGGAGTTGGGTTGCCGGTAAACGGAGCATCCAAAACAAAAATCTGATCGCGGTATTCGGCTTCAACGGCCGGGTCTCCTCCATCAAGGGCCTCTACCCAGTAAAGTGTTGCAGGAGCGTCTGCCCTCCAGGTAAAACTTCTTGCGCCGGTTCTTGTAGCACCCAATCCCTGTGGCAATGCATCGGTAAGCGGGATGTCTGCCAAAAGGCGAATAAACCTTCCGTCAATATCCAGCAACTCAACCTTTTGCGGGAAACGGTTGGCGGGTACAATAAAAGAGAAGGGCCTGAGCATGGTGGTTACAATCAGGTATTTCCCATCCGGAGAATCACTGAAAGAAGTAACAATGCGGGGTTCTCCTATTTTCTTAACCTGACCATCCAGAGTAATTCTGATAAGCTGATTGGTTACATAATACTCGAAAATATCTTCATCATACTTGTCTGTCAGCAAGTCTTGAAACGTCCTGACTGCAGCCCTGCGCCCGAGACTTTCCTGGGCAATCGGGCCGGAAGCTACCCTGGGACGGGTGGGGGCGGGGCCGCGATTTTCCGGAACTGATGAATAGACAATGGTGTTGTTGTCTGAAAGCCAAACCATTGCGGTTCCCATTATATCGTTTACAAGAGGGCCATTGAGTTTTTTGGCTGATGCGGTATTTACATCAAGCACCCAAAGTTCTATTCCGGTGTCGGTTGTGTTGCAAAATGCTACCTTGTTTCCATCCGGAGACCAGCGCGTGTTGCTGATTCTTGGAGAGGCAGGCAGGCCGCTTACTTCACGGACAACCGTACCTTCAATATTGGAAAGCTGGAGACCGCTTCCAAAGCGTCCGCGGCTGGGTCCGAAAGTGTTTGGATCGAAGCGAATTCCACCAAGGCGCAATTCTTCCATGCCAACATCCTGGATGGTGGGTTGTTCCGGGCTGCTGATTAAAAGGATTACATTGTTGTTTGGGCTGAAACTCATAGAAGGGGTAGAAGGTGCATCTACCATGTCTATGATTATCTGAGGGGGAAGTTGATAGCCTCGTGGAGCCTGTCCGTAAGCAAACAGGTACCCGGCCACCAGTACAAATACAAGCAGTAATCTACGACTATTCATGTTGTGATGGGATTTGGGTTTAAAATGGGAACCAAAATAGCAAGAATATTCTTTGCATATGAGAAAATTCGTCGAAAAATCGAAAAAAAGTCTTATTTGCTTTTGTTGAGCATGGGACGAAGCATGGCCACCCATAAAAAAGAAATGCCAAAACTAATCAGGGTTCCATACATCAGGCCCAATCTGGGAAACAGGTATCCGGCCACATATCCGTATATAACAATATTGGTCGATGCCAAAAGCATTATCTTTCCAGTGGCCCGGGCAAAACCGGCACCTGCTGCCATTGTCAGGATTACCATGGAAGAGAGCATCACAGCCGGAAATGTTGCAAAGATACCTGTCCAGAATGCCGAGCCGGATCGACCAACCACCACTGCAAGCCCTACTACGCTGCCGGCAAACAATGCACGCATCAGCACCTGAAAAGGGGTGTATTTTTTGCCGGTTCTGCCCATGGAAGGTATTTTTAACCGGTGTTCTGCCAAAAGGTAGGTGGTGGCTGACGACAAAAAGTATAATGCAGCCCAGGTATTCATGCCGGTATTCTGAAAAAGCGAAGAAATCAGGGCGCTTACCCCCCAGGCCAGTAACCCTCCCACAGTAGCAAGGATGAGGCCCTTGTTTACCAATGCTATGAATACATAGAGAAATATCGTGCATAAAAACATACCCAGGGGTACGGTTTTTGTTGATGCTGCTGCAAATTCAGGACTTTGGGTAATGCCGATAAAAAGAAGGGAGACCAAAATGGTGGAAGGCAGATTGCTGATCATGCCTCCCAGTTTTGACCCAAGCCTTTCTGAAAGAAGTGTTGCAAGACTGATCCAGGTTCCGGCAACCACAATGGATAGTAAAAGCTGTTTAATAAATAGATTGTCCATAAACCCGGCATGAGGTCTGCAAATATATTTTTTTTATCTGACAGAATTGTTTATTTTGGGCGCAAAGATTTTGCCAGTGTATGTTGTTGATATACAGATATTTTTAATCAATTAAAGCCATTATTTAGTTATGAAGAGCACTCCGGTACCTTTCGAGATTGTAAATGACCAGATTGAAAAAATGAATCTTCCCAGTGTGGGCAGGGCTTCCATACGGGAGATAAAGCGCCTGGTAGACAATATTGAAGCAGAAACGGGTATTAAGTATATCAGAATGGAAATGGGCATTCCGGGTTTGCCCCCTGCTCAGGTAGGAGTGGAGGCCGAAATTGAAGCTTTGAAAACCGGAATTGCAGCCATCTATCCGGATATTGACGGAATTCCGTCACTTAAAAGAGAAATATCCCGCTTTGTAAAGCTTTATATGGGCATTGATGCAGATCCGCGGGGATGCATCCCAACAGTAGGTTCCATGCAGGGAAGCTTTGCTGCATTCCTGACGGTTTCACGTCTGACATCAGGTAAGGATACAATATTATTTATAGATCCGGGATTCCCTGTTCACAAACAGCAATGTCGGGTACAGGGAACACCCTTTGAGAGTTTCGATGTTTACAACTACCGGGGAGAGAAGCTCAGGGAAAAACTTGAAGCAATCCTATCCAAGGGGAACATAGCCGGTATGCTTTATTCGAACCCGAATAATCCTTCCTGGATATGTTTCACAGAGACGGAATTGAAAACAATCGGAGAACTGGCAGATAAATATGGTGTGGTGGTAATGGAAGACCTGGCATATTTCGGCATGGATTTTCGTCAGGATTACTCCATACCCGGACAACCACCCTTCCAGCCTTCTGTGGCCAATTATACCGGTAACTATATTCTTTTGATATCCAGTTCAAAAGCCTTTAGTTATGCAGGACAGCGTATTGGCATGATGGTGGTTTCGGATCATTTGTTCGAAACCCGTTCGGCTGATTTGCTTAGGTATTACGGGTCGGATATGTTTGGAAGGGCCATGATTTTTGGCACCATGTATGCGTTAAGTTCCGGGACTTCACACTCTCCCCAATATGCCCTGGCAGCCATGCTCAAGGCGGCCAATGAAGGAGCATTTAATTTTATTGGGGATGTTAAGGAGTATGGATATAAAGCTGAAATCATGAAAAAGCTGTTCCTCGAAAACGGTTTCAGGCTTGTATACGATAAAGATGAGGACAAACCCATTGCCGACGGCTTTTATTTTACCATCAGTTATCCTGGATTTTCGGGCGAGCAATTGATTGAAGCCCTTGTATATTATGGCATTAGTGCCATTTCACTGGCCATAACAGGAAGTGAGCGAACAGAGGGGCTAAGGGCATGTGTATAACTTGTTAAGCGTGAGCAGTTTCCAGACCTTGAACATAGGTTAAAAGCATTTCATCAGGATCATCCCATTGCAGAATAAAGCGCATTTGGGATGGCTTTAAATTATGTTAGAAAAATTTGCCGGAACAAGTCAAATAACTATCTTTGCACTCTCAAAAATTACGGTCTTTGCCATTTTGTCTTGTTATTGCGATCAGCAAAGATCAGCCATAGTGCACGGAGAGGTGGGTGAGTGGCTGAAACCAACAGTTTGCTAAACTGTCGTATCCGTAAGGGTACCGGGGGTTCGAATCCCCCTCTCTCCGCCAGGCAAACATTGCCCGCCTTCAGGCGGGTTTTTGTTTACAAACCCTCAGGCCAAATAATTGCCTGATCAGTTTTCGGGGTGTAGCGTAGTCCGGTCAGCGCGCCTGCTTTGGGAGCAGGAGGTCGCAGGTTCGAATCCTGCCACCCCGACTTGAAAATCAACCATTTGCAAATTATATTTTGCAAATGGTTTTTTTATTTGCATACTATTT
>CAZFOI010000180.1:0-4586 GCA_964520605.1 uncultured Bacteroidales bacterium | reverse complement strand
GTGGTTCTTGACGAGTTCCCGGCTTTGTCCAAACCCTTGCAGCGGGCCTTGCTTGATTTAATGGAATCAGGGAGTGCTGGTATTGCGGCCGGCTGCAGGATTATTGGCATTACCAGTAGAAATATGGACCAATTGCTGGCTGATGATGTCTTTTTAAAGGAGTTGTATTACAGGATCAGGGTGTTCCCAATACATGTATCCCCACTCAGACAGCGAAAGGAAGATATTCCCGAATTGGTGCAGCATCTTATTCAGCAGCTCAACGCAGAGCTTCATAAATTTGTAGACACCCTGGAGCCCGGAGTAACGGAAATGTTGCAGACGCATGAATGGCCGGGAAATGTGAGAGAATTGAAAAACACCCTGATGCAGGCCATGGTACTGACCCAGGGCAATATGCTGGAAAAAAAGAACCTGATTCTGCCACAATCCGGCCCGGTGGCAAAGAATAAGGAAATAAGCCTGCCGTATACTTCTTTGGAGGAGATGGAAAAGGAGCATATTGGCAAGGTGCTGTCACTTACCAGATGGAACAAACTCGAGGCATCACGCCTGCTCGGAATTACCCGCCCCACCCTTAACGCTAAGATCGAAAAGTACGGCCTGAGCCAAAATTAATCCAGTCAGTGTAAAATAATATAACCCCAATGCCAACCACCTGGTTTTGGCGTAAAAATAATTTCATACATAAGGCGCTCAAAAACAAACAAATACGGCCTGATGTAAAAAATAATTACAAAAAGCTGTAAATAAATTTGCACAAAACAAAATAATTTTACTATCTTTGCTTTGTAATTAAAGTTGATGTAAAATTATTTGTTGTGAAGCGCCTGGCTCTGATACTTTCCCTCCTTGGTTTGTTCCTGATTTTTGGGAGCACTCAGGCAATGGCACAGGCCAAAGCAACAATCAGGGTTACGGTTATTGTACCTGAGAAAAATGACATACTTGCCGAAACCGATATCTTCGGTCTGTTAAGTGAAGATTTTACCAAGGGTTTGTCTGAGGACGAAAAACAGTATGCCGGCTTTGCAAAGACAGCGGTATCTGTAGGGGTTTCCGGGTTTGACCCAATGACTGATGATGCACTCAGGCTTATGCCCCTGAACGATTATCAATCGGTAGAAGACATACTGTCTGCCTATGAATCAGCCGGCAGGGCAGGCTGCCTGGCAGCATGTGAACCGGGAATGGAGAAATGCCGGAAAAAAGAGAACTGTTTCCATATTGTGCTTGTGTATAATTAGCGGGAGAAACATCCCGTCCCTCTTTACCATTAAAAGCTGTCTCGTGGCCTGAGAGACAGCTTTTTTATTTTAGTCTCTCGTATACCCGGTATTCCCAGGGCTTCATCTGTAATGTAAAATGATCTGGGAAGCGGCATTTATTGCCGGAGAACAATTCCATCCACTCTCCATCCAGGCCTGAGGTTTCGAACATCAGGTCTGTGGTCTCTCCGGAAAGATTTAAAACAACCAAAACCTTGTCATCATTCTTTTCTCTTGTAAAGGCAAAAATGTTCAGGTCATTGCCCGTCAGTATCCTGCTTATGTCTCCGCCAAAACGGCCATTCCAGAGTGCCTGATTGCGTTTTTTCAAATGCAGCAGCTTGCGGTAAAAATCATGGTAGCGGAAGCCGTTCCAATCAATCTGATCTTTTTCAAAGAATGCAAGCATGCGATTAAATCCGGCTTCCTGTCCGCTGTACAAGAGCACGGTTCCCGGAATGGTAGCGCTAAGCACCGCAAATGCCTCCACTCCCTCGCCCAGACGGTCAAATTCTGTGCCGGCCCATGAGTTCTCGTCATGGTTGGTGATAAAGTACATTTTATAGCTGCCCTCGGGGAACTCTCCGGCAAAATCTTCGAAGAAATAGCGATCTATTTCTGAAACGTCAACCTCTCCGGATGCAATCCGGTTCATGATGTGGTGAAACCTCCATCCGTATGCGGATTCGAAGGCATACAGGTGAAGTTCCGGGCCTTCGGCTTCAGCCAGCATGTAAATGGGTTTGATTTGCTCCAGCTCTTTTCTGGCCCTGTTCCAAAATTCGGTTGGAACCATCTCGGCAACATCACAGCGGAATCCGTCTATCCCGACATCTTCTATCCAAAACCGCATTTCTGCTATCATGGCGTCCCATACCGCCGGATTGTCATAGTTAAGGTCAATTACATCACTCCAGTCTTCTACGGGAGGCACAAAATTCCCATTTTCATCCCTGGTATAAAAGTCGGGATTGGTAATGGTCCAGGGGTGATCCCATGCCGTATGGTTGGCAACCCAGTCTATGATCACATACATTCCCCTGCTGTGTATATCCTTTACCAGTGCCCGGAATTCTTCCATTGTACCAAATTCAGGGTTAATGGCAGTGTAATCCTTAACCGAATAATAACTGCCCAAACTTCCCTTACGGTTTTTCTCTCCTATGGGAGAAACCGGCATGAACCACAAAATGTCTACGCCCATTTCCTGAAGACGGTCAAGGTGGGTGGCAAATGCCTCAAAGGTCCCCTCCGGGGTAAACTGCCTTACGTTAACCTCGTAAATGTTGGCATGTATACTCCATTGCGGATGGTTTACCCTGCTGACATTTTCTGTGGGAGTTTCCCGCGGGGTGCATCCTGAAAAGACCAGGGTGAGAATCAAAAGACCGGAAAAAGCTCCGTAACAAAGTTGTTTCCTGTTCATGGTGGTTATTTTTTTGTGGAAAATGTAGAAAGCACTTCAACACCCCTGGGGGGCAGGGTTATACTTAGGACCCCGTCGCTTATTTCGAATGCAGTACCGAATACGGCATCAAAAGGGATGGAAGCATAGATGCGCGGCAACTTAAAACGAAGGGTTTCCGCTTTGTCGGATTTGTTCATCAGCACCATGCCTGCCTGATCGAAGTATCTGCGTGCGTAGGCAAACTGGGTGTCGGTAACGTGAAGGGTTTTAAAATCTCCGTAAACAAAGGCGAGGTTTTCCAAACGAAGATGCGCCAGCCTGGCCGCCCTGTTGCGCACTTTTTCCTGTTGTTCGCTCAATCCGTCGAATATCATCGGTCTTCTGCTGTCGGGATCTCCCGCACCCGGCAGTCCTATTTCGTCTCCGTAATAAATAACAGGTACTCCCGGAATGGTCATGATAAAGGCTGTCAGCTGGGTGAGCTTGTCATAGGCATCGGGATTTCCCACACCTACTTCACGCTGCCATCCGGCCTCCTGATCCCGTTCATCAAAGCGCAGGGCACCCCCTGCAAGGGATATAAAGCGGGGCAGATCGTGGTTCCCGGTAATGTTTCCCATTAGGTTATGGAATCCGTAATGCCTGAAACTCTGGTGCAGGGAGTAATTCAATTTATGAAAGCTTTCATTATCAAGGGCAAAAACCGATCTGGCGTCGAAATACAGATTAAAGTCGAACTGTCCGTCCAGAAGACCGCTTCCAATGTAGCTGCCAATCAGTTCCCGGCTGCCAAAGGTTTCTCCAATCTGAAAAAGCCTTCGGTTGTTGGCTATCATATGGTCCTCTTTCAACTTTCTGGTAAGCTCCCTCCAGAAGGTTTGCGGAATGTGCTTGGTGGCATCATGCCTGAAGCCATCCAGCTGGTATTGGTCAATCCAGAAAAAAGCACTGTCGGTCATTACCCGGATAACTTCCGGTTGGGAAAAATCCAGACTTGGCAGGAAAGTGTCAAACCAGGTGGTTAGCCGGTGACTGTCCCAGAGCCGGATGTTCTTTCCTCCATCGGGCAGCTCCAATTGAGTTGCCCAATGAGGATTGTTAACTATCAGGGGATTTTCTTTGTGTACGTGATTGGAAACAAAGTCGAGCATTACCCGCATTCCCTGTCCGTGGGCAGCCTCTACAAGCTGGTGCATATCATCGTCAGTGCCAAACCGATGGTCTACCGTGGTAAGGGTAATGGGCCAATAGCCATGATAGCCGGTATATTTTCTGTTGGGTGCCGGAAATTCAACGAAGGCTGTTTCAGGGTTTTGGGTTATAGGAGACATCCAAATGGTGTTTACACCCAGCATGGAAAAATACCCTGACCGTAGTTTTTCTGTAATTCCGGCCAGGTCTCCGCCATGATAGTTTGCCCTTGGGGCAACCTCAGGGTCTTCCACCGGCTTGTCGTTTCGGGGGTCTCCGTTATGGAAACGGTCTACCATCATAAAATACAATATGGTAGATTCCTTGTCCTCACGGGTAAACTGGCCTGGGTCTTGCAGGGGCCTGCCTTTTTCCAAAGCGATCAGCAGGTCATTGGATGGGCCGTGCAGGTTATAGGCACGCAGGCGCAGATAACTTCTTTGCATCTTATAGGCATCGCCCGGGATGCGGATGTGGAGGTGATCCCCGTGCCGGCTGATATACTCTCTGGGCAGACGGTGATTTTGCCAGAAAACGAAAAAGTCTTCAAAGGTGTTTTGCACATCTACGGTAATCTCATGCCTGCCGATTCCCGAAGGACTGAGAAACGGCACCCTGGAAGGATCGAATGCCCCCACTTCAAGCATGGAGTTAAACCCGCCAATATTGTTGTCAACAACTATCGGGTTGTTATGATCAAGCATGTCATTCCCATTGGC
>CAZFOI010000179.1:0-4608 GCA_964520605.1 uncultured Bacteroidales bacterium | reverse complement strand
ATCCGGTTCTTATAGGAGGAGATGAGTCTTATATGTTTACAGATTTTGGGCTGGGTGTGTTTTATCTGACGGATGATAACATATATGCCGGTCTTTCGGTATCACAACTCTCACAGCCAAGGGGCTATCTTGGGCAAAGCAACTACTCCCTCAGCAGGCATTATTATGCCACAGCCGGATACCAGATGACCCTGCCGGGAAGGCCCGAATATGCTTTCAGCCCTTCAGTGCTTATTAAATCCGACTTAAAAACCGTGCAATTCGATCTGAATGCCATGCTTACATACAATAACAGGTTCTGGGGAGGCGTTAGTTATAGGCTTCAGGATGCCATGGTGGTTATGCTTGGGCTTCAATACGAACAAATCGGGTTCGGATATGCCTACGACATTACCACTTCTGCCTTGGGAGCCATGGGCAGAAGCTATGGCAGCCATGAGATCATGATACGTTATAGTTTCAAACTCGACATAGATAAAATTCAGGAAATTCAGCGAAATATCAGATTTTTGTAACTTTGTGAACCGAAATTCTTCGGCAGCCCGCCTGTTCAACAAAGCGTTTGCCGATTAAACATACCCAAAATACCATGAAGAGATTGCTTCTGTTCGCCGTTGCTGTGGTTCTGCTTGCCTCATGCAATCGTTCGGGACGGGGACACCTTACCGGGGTCCAGAACCGCCCGGATGCATTTTATCCGGATCCACCCGGAATGGTTTTTATTCCTATGGGGAGCTTTACCATGGGCCCCTCAGACCAGGATATAGCCTACGGTAATACGGCCATCTCCCGAACCATTTCGATCCCGGCGTTTTATATGGATGAGACCGAAATTACCAACAACCAATACCGCCAATTCGTACATTGGGTCAGGGACTCCATAGCCAGGACCCTGCTTGGGTACTTTCTTGAGAGTTATGACGAAGAAGCCTGGACTGATGAACAGCCCCTGGACTGGAGACGGAGAATACGCTGGGACGGCCCCGAAGAAAGGGACCTCCTCAGGGATATGTATTTGGATGAAAGAGAGCGCTTTTTCCGCAGAAGGGAAATTGACTCCAGAAAACTTATATACCGTTACGACAGAATTGATCTTCGCAGGGCTGCCCTTGAAAGAAACACACCACGCAACCAGCTGGTTGTCCGAGAGCAGGTCCCGGTTTATCCTGACACCCTTGTCTGGATCAGGGACTTCACCTACTCTTACAATGAACCCATGACCCAAACCTATTTCTGGCATCCCACCTATGACCACTACCCGGTTGTCGGGGTTAACTGGAACCAGGCCAGGGCCTTTGCCATCTGGCGCACCAATTTGCTCAACGGTTACCTGGTTGGACGCGGCCGGCCATTTGCTATGGAATTCAGTCTTCCCTCAGAAGCTGAATGGGAATACGCCGCCCGGGGAGGCCTGGCAAACAATCCTTACCCATGGGGCGGACCTTATCTTCGCAATGCCCAGGGTTGCTTTCTGGCCAATTTCAAACCCATGCGCGGAAATTATATCGGAGACGGTGGTTACCAAACCGTTATTGTAGGGCATTATCCACCAAATGATTACGGACTTTATGATATGGCCGGCAACGTGGCTGAGTGGACCAGAAATGCCTATGACGAATCCTTTTATATCATTGGGCATGACATGAATCCCGACTATCAGTATAATGCCAGTGAGAATGATCCCCCATCACTCAAACGCAAGGTTGTAAGGGGTGGATCCTGGAAGGATGTGGGCTATTTCCTGCAGGTAAGCACCCGTACCTATGAATACCAGGATACCGCCACCTCCTATATCGGATTCCGGAATGTACAGACCTATCCCGGACGCGACCGCAACGACGGACGCAGGGCTTCCAATGTTTACAGATAAAACTATATAAATCATCCTACAATGAAATTTGCAAAATCAAGAACCTGGAGAGTACTGATGTCACGGCTTTATGGCTGGGGAGCGGCCGTTGTTATTGCCGGCGCACTTTTTAAAATCATGCACTGGCCATATGCCGACTTTATGCTTATTCTGGGTATGGGAACAGAAGTATTGGTGTTCTTTTTGTCAGGCTTTGAAGATGTGTATGAGGAACCCGACTGGAGCCTTGTATACCCGGAACTGGCCGGAGGCGAAGCTGTAGCAGGAAGAAGACCGGCTGCCGGTGGAGCTGTTACCGCCAACCTTACTCTTTCCAATACCCTTGACAAGCTGCTGGAAGATGCCAAAATCGGGCCCGAGCTTATCAACGACCTGGGCCGGGGACTGCGTAACCTGAGTGAAAATGCTTCACGCCTGGCAGATCTGTCCAATGCCGCCGTGGCAACAAATCAGTATATCCAGCATATCGAATCGGCTTCCCGCTCGGTTGTTGAGCTTAACCAAACCTATCAGGCCACGGCTGATTCGCTCAAACAGGATTTAAGCCTGAGTCGCGAATACGGCGATAAATTGCGCAATGCCGTGCAGTCAATGGGAGAAGTGAGTGAAACCTATCATCAGACCGCAGCCAACAGCAAATATTTCTCCGATCAGCTTCAAACATCAGCCCAACAACTTTCTGCCCTGAATGCAGCCTATGAGATCCAGCTGAAATCTGCGGGCAATCAGGCTGAAAACACTGAGAAGATGCAGCGGACCATTAATGAACTGGCTGACAACATTCACAAGTCAGTAACAAATACCCAGAAATACCAGGCCGAAATGGAACAATTAACCGGCAACATCCGGGCGCTTAATAATGTATACGGCAATATGCTTTCGGCCATGAGCATGCCTACAACCCGATAATAAGGAGACCGAATCATTATGGCAGGTGCTAAACAAACACCCAGACAGAAGCTTATCAGCCTGATGTACATCATCTTTCTTGCACTGATGGCGCTGAATGTTTCTGTAGATGTTCTGGATTCCTTCCCTTTGATCAATAAGGGGCTGGAACAAACCAACAGGAATTTCGAGACCAAGGTAAATATGGTGTATGCCGACTTTGACATGCAAAAAGCCCTTTCTGCAGACAAGGTTCAACCATATTACGACCAGGCGCAATACATCAGGCAATTGGCCGACAACATCTCTGCCTATATCATGGACCAGAGAAATCAGATGATTGCCTTGCTTAACGACATCAGTGTCGAAGAAGCCGCCCTTCTTCCTTTGGAAGACCTGAAAGCAAAAGACAACTACAGCATTTCCTCCAGATTCTGGCTCAGGGAAAACACCCAGGATCCTACACGCGAGGGCGGACGTGGCACACGAGCCTATGAGCTTAGGGAGAAAATCCTGTATTTCAAACACAACATCGACAGCATACTGGGCATTCACAAACTTTCCGATTTTGTGCAGCTTGGCCTGGATGTGGAAGGACCATTCTTCCGTCAGGACATGGAAGTATCCTGGCAGATGCTCATGTTCGACAGGGTAATTTCCGTTGCTGTGGCAACCAACCTGAGTCGACTGCTTACTGAGGTTAGAAATGCTGAATTTGATGCCGTTAACCTGCTTTATGGTGCGATAACTGCTGACGATTTCAAGTTCGACCGTATTGAAGCACGTGTGGTTCCGACCAGCCAGATAGTTTTGCAGGGCGATCATTACGAAGCGGAAATTTTTGTTGCTGCAGTTGATTCCAGACAAAACCCCGAGATCATAGTTGGAGGAAGATCCATCCCTACCACCGGTGGGATTGGTAAACTGCGCATACCGGCAACCAACACCGGGGCACAGTCCCAACGTGGGGTAATCAGAATAACCAGCCCTTCAGGCTTTCCCCAGGAATTCCCGTTCACCGCCAGTTATTTCGTACAAAGGCCTTCCGTAACCGTATCTGCAGACCGTATGAACCTTTTCTATATTGGTCTAGATAACCCCGTAACCCTTTCTGCGCCCGGCATACCGAGCGAAAACCTGCGCCCGGAGATTTCAGCCGGAGGCCAGCTGATTCGTCAGGCTGATGGGAAATATGTGGTAAGGGTTCAGCCTGGCACCAGGGATGTTACCATAAATGTGAACGCAGTTATTGAAGGCAGCACACGAAACCTGGGTTCCAGCCAGTTCAGGGTCCGGTATGTCCCAGATCCGGTTGCCTATATTGCCAACCGTCGTGAGGGCCGCATCACCAGAGACGAGCTCCTGCTTGCCCGGGCCATCATTCCCCGACTGGAGAATTTTGAGTTCGACATGAATTTTGAGATTGATGCTTTCACCATGGTAACAACCATTCAGGGCGATGTCAGGACATATCGCGCAAGCAACAATCAGTTTACTCCTGAGATGATTCAAATCATCAACAACGCCACCCGGGGGCAGAGGCTTCAGTTCGAGAACATTACCACAAGACCCGGCCCCGACGGCAGGGCAAGAACACTGGCGCCCATCAGTTTTACTATAAACTAATGAACAATACAAGATTTGGAGGCTACACCATGTTTAAGAAAATGATTTTGGCCGGTTCGCTGTTTGTTTTTCTCTGCCTTGGTGCCATGGCTCAACCAGCTGTTGCACCACGCGACGGAGCCTGGGACCGCCTGGTGGAGGCAGAAAAAAAGCCCATCGCCTATCCCCTGGTAAAGGAATCGGATGTGCTATGGTCCATGCGTGTCTGGCAGGTTATCGACCTC